>CAIYCZ010000026.1 GCA_903924805.1 uncultured delta proteobacterium
AAAATCCACCCAGACCCTCCTTTAGAAAAGGAGGGATACTCGTTCCCCTCTTTTTTAAAGAGGGGTTAGGGGAGATTTTTAAATTAAGGAAGTTTAAAGATCAAAAATCCTGATTTCCTCCAGTTCCAGATTTTAAAGGATATTCATTTTGAACACAGAGATTTTCTCCGTGAACCCTGTGGTTTCATAGTGTTACCTTTTTTTCATTAAACTTTTTACACCACTAGTGTTTTAGCATGTCTTCCTGTTTTACGTAGTTGCTTGCCGGATGGGTTTTTGCAAACTCTTTTACCTCGGCAGCGGTTCGTGCCATGTCAACGGGGCTTGCAAACCGTGATCCATCATCGCTGACTATGCCGATGGATATGGTCAGGAGAGGGAATTGCTGCTTGTTTCCCCTGCGGTCTTTTCCTATGATAAAGCCTTCCTGTTTATCTTTTTCCTCATAAAATTGAAGTACCCGCCGGTCAAATTCATCAATCACCTGCTGACAGATCTTTTCGCTGCGCTCCGGATGGGTAATGATAATAAAATCATCGCCGCCGATGTGACCGATAAAATCCTCATCCGCGCCTGAAGCTTTGACCGCCTCAGCTAAAATATTGGCTACTTCCTTAATTACTTCGCTTGCCCAGGCATAGCCATATTTATCTGCAAAGGGTTTGAAATTATCAAGATCAACATGGCAGAGAGAAAACCGCTTCCCTTCGGACAGGCGCCGCTCAATATGCTGCTCTATGGCAATATTACCGGGAAGCCGGGTCAGCGGGCTTGCGTCAAGGTTGAGCTGCTCAAGCACTTTCAGGCGGCCAGCCATCATCCGAAACCGCCGCGCCAGATCGCCAATCTCATCATTGTGGCCGATGTGCAGATCATCGTAATCAAAATTACCCTCTCCTATAAAACCGGTTGCTTTTTTCAATTTTTTAAGCGGCCGGGAAATAGTATAGGTAATAAACACCGCAAGGGCAATTCCTCCGCACAGGCTGATAAGGCACAGCGCCGTGGTCATGCCGGAGGCCTTAATGACGCGCATGCTGATAAGCTGCATCTTTGCATCAACATCGCGCTCGGCTTTTGTCTGAAGGTTGTTGAGCAGCACCGCAATAGCTTCTATGGTATTCTTAATGGTGCTCTCTGAAATCTGTGCAGCTTCTTCACTATGGTTTGCTTTTATCAGCCCTGCTTCACGGCGAAACAATACATCACATTCATCGTGCAGCACCTGTATCTGTGAGAGCACTTGAGCCGTTTCGGGACTGTCTATTTTTTTAAGTTTTTTGATGTTCTCGTTGAGATCCCTGCTGCGATTCCAGAAAAGCTCTTCAAGCGACGGGGCTTTGAGGATAACAAATTTTTTCTCAGTACGTTCCTGGGCAAGCAGGTTGTCGATCATCTGCCGGCCATGATAAATAATCAGAAAATCCTTTTTAAGGATTGAGCCGGTAATCTCGTTCAGCTTTTGCAGGCTGAATATCGCATACGAGCCCACCAGTATGGTCAAGCATGCCATAAGCAGGTACGCTGCAAGCAATTTTTTAGCTATGGTCAGCTTCATAATCATATCCGGACGATTGGTGCCAGGCGGTCTGGGGTAAAAAGTGCCATGGAAGCCGCATCCACAGGCCAACAGCATGAACAGCATGAACAGCATGAAAAAAGTAACATATTTAGTGCTGTTCTGCAAAGGGAAAATGGAAAGGTTTCACTGTCTGGTGAAAGAGTGACAGCGGCGTAAATGGTATTGACTCGCAGCCGCTAATTCGTTTAATGTAAAAACAGGTATCGTGCTTCCACATAAGCAGGAGCTTTTTATCACGATAGAATGTAATTAACTACAGCACTAAGCGAAACGCAAGTGTCAGGCAAAGAACCCTCATTACATAAAAATAAGGTTGCAATCGTCGGCAACCCAAATGTGGGGAAGAGCACCCTCTTCAACCAGATAACAAAATCATATTCTCCGGTTGCAAACTTCCCCTATACCACTATCTCGGTTGCCCGTGGTGAAGTCACCATAGGAGGCACTGCCTTTGAG
>CAIYCZ010000027.1 GCA_903924805.1 uncultured delta proteobacterium
CATCTTCAAGCGGCACAGTAAATTCATAGCGTATTTCAGCAGGCAGACCGTTATCAGTCACACCGGTTACGGTAACAGAAAGGTCAGAAAGTTTCAGGGTATAACCTTTTTCAAGAGGGGCAACAGGATCCCGGAAAAACTGGTTCCACGCTCCGGCAAGCAGGCCATCGTTTAACCGAACGACCAGCGTGCGATCATCAACACGCTGAGCTTCTATTGCCATCATTCCTGCCGATAACAGAAATGTGCGCAGGTTGGTGCTCTGCCCATCTGCAGCCCGTATGAACGGCAGGTAGAACAGCATAAGATCTGATGGGACATTAAACACAACGAGTCGACCGGGAGGGGGGGGCTGCTGTGGAAGTGCGATAGTCTCTGCTGCCAGCGCTAAAGACTGCTGTATAAAAAGAGGCGCCAGCGTTGACGGAGCAAGCAGTAGCGGAGAAATCACCATATGGATAAAGACCCAGGTGTAGGCAAGGACTTTGTGTGGTCTTCGCCAACAGGGGACAAACCATGCAGGCCGCTCAAGTGCAGTTGCAAAAAAACGTGCCATAAGCCCCATACAGCCCAAGCCGGTGAAAAAAAGAAAACGGTTACTCGGCAGGGTTGCACAGAAGGGAATGGCAGCCAGTATCATACCCAGGGCAAAAAAACAGATTGCGCGGTCCCGTCTGAGTAGCGGCCAGACAACCCATGCAGAAAAAAAGATAAATACTAAAGAAAACAATACATACAACTGCGCCGGCAGGGCAGGCAGCACTGACCACAGATCAGAATTTGGTAATGCAAGTTGCCCCAGCAGCAATACCGGCAAGCGCTGTGCAAGATCTATTAAAAATTTTATACTGTCTTTGGCGGGATCAATATATATGCCTGAGTGTGCCGCTCCGTATTCAAGCGTGGAATATATAATCCGCCAGACAATGCCAACAAGCACATAGGGCAGCAGAACAGCATAGCGGGCCAGGGGCTTTCCTCTGTCGAGAAAGACGGCATAGGCAATCAGGTATCCTCCGGCGGCTACACCGGCTTCACCGCTCAGCAGGGCAATGATAAAACAGCCGGGGGCAAGCACACTGCAGGATTTTGAGCCGTCATGTCGCCACCTGTCGTGCGCAAGCAAAGTCAGAAAACCAAAAACCGCAGCAATAACAGCAAAGCGATTGCACAGGCTGGCTGCGCCAACAGCATGACTATAGTCTATTGCATAGAGCAGTGCTGCAAGACCGGCAACCCAGCAAGGGGCAAGGAAGCGCCGGTACAGTAGCCCGGTCACGAACACCAGGAGGGCATACCAGAGAATGCTGTGAACATGCATCAGCCAGACTGAACCCGAAAACAGTTTAAAATCAAGCCAGAGGGTTAGTGAGGAAAGGGGTCTGAAAAAAGTGATCTGGTGCTGCGGATGTGTCCACCAAGGATATAACCCGGCATCAATCCCCTGTTTAATAACAGCAGGGCCTCCTTTGGTAAAGGGGAACGCATCGAAAATCGACGCAGGAACACCGGGGATATCCGTATTCTGCAAAGCAACTGCTCTGATAAAATAGTCATCTCCTGCAAGCCCATTGAAAAGGGAGGGCAGTGTAAGCACACAGGCTACCAGCACCGTCCAGAAAATAGCGCTTTGCCTGCCAAACCCTATCTGTACTTGCTTGAGAATTGAGAAACGGTAGTGCATTACAGTAGTTCGAATGATTAAACCAGATGTCGCAGATAGTAGAGGCTTTTTATCCTATATCTCCTGATTTCCAAAATTCGGCCAAGGTTTTCGGGTATGCTTCCATACCGCATGTTTCTACATGTTGTGGTAACCTGAGTCAAGGGGATACCCACATTTTGATAAAACCCTAACTGGTTTTAGGGATCCAGATCTTTACGGGTCTTGCCCTATCACCCGTGATTGGTCTGAATGCCATATCATTTTTATATTCAATATTGCGTTCAACGACATAGTTTTTTTTAATTAGACTAAAAAGTTCCCCATTCCATTCCCACGAAGTATCATCAAGAACAATGACCGAAAAATAATGATTACAAACCTTTTCAAAAAGATCCTGGGGCACATAAAATTGTTGCTTTCCTAAATTATATGCCCAGACATTACCTGCATTTAGAAAAGGTTTCTTACCAGCAAGCCAGGCATAAACCGGGTGCAAATGAACGAAAACAGGACCTGATGCAGCACGTAGCCTTAGAAGTAATTCCTCCCCCTTTGGAACAGACTCCCTCAGAGGTAACCACTTAGAAGGTGGATAACGAAGACTCATAAGCTGGATACATAAGAGAGCCAAGGCTAGCGAATTCAAACACTCACGATAAGAAGTAACTTTCCCGGTCAGGACAAATTTATGCAGCCATATCGGAACCATAATAGAAAGCCATAAGGTAAGA
>CAIYCZ010000028.1 GCA_903924805.1 uncultured delta proteobacterium
ACCTCCTTGATCTTTGCTCTAACGTCCCGCAGGAAATCTGCACGGAATTTTGCCCGGTCAGTTCCTGCTTGAGCTTCAAGAAATTTGAGATAATTATCCAGCGGAAATTTTACATCCATATTCAGTTTCAAATCCTGTGGCAGCAAAAATGTAAAATCCGGCCGCGATCCGCTTCCCTCTATAGCTTTTTGTTTCAGATAATTTACATTTTCTATAAAACCTGCAAGTCTCAGCACATCTTCTGCCATCCGCTCTCCCCACTGGCCTCGTGCCTTGGTACTTGCTAAAGCTTCGCGCAGTGTATTGGTGCTCTGGGTAAGCGCTTTGGTCTGTTCACCAACTATTTTCAGGTGGCTGGTAAGCTCTCCGAATTTTTCCACCCTGTCCTTCTCAAGCTCCTGCACGAGCTTTGAAACACTTTCCAGTTCTCCTGTCATGCGCTGCAGTTGCTGGTCAATAAGGCCCTTTTTAGCATCCAGTTCCTTGACGCTCACCTCTCGCTCAGATTCAAGCCTGGCTTTTGCCAGTTTAAGGAATTCCTCTGTTGATTTTGCCAGTGCATCAAGCGACATACTGCCAAAGTTTGCTTTTACATTTTCAATTACAGAATCTATTTGTGCCTTACGCTGCAGTTCGCTTTCACGGAACAGCTCGTCGGCAAACTCCCGTGCCGTTTTACCCTGTATCAATCTTAATATAAAAGCAGCACCTAATCCTAAGACAAATCCAGAAATTAAAGCCAAAAGTATAAGCACCCAATTCATATTTAATTTTCTCTCATCCTTACTTCTGTCTTCCGGTTTCTATGTTTTCGGTCTCCATAATTCAAGCAGCTGATCGAGGATTTCCGTAGCATCCTTAACAAATGTGGGGCAACATCTGGGAATTAATTTTTCTTCCTGTGCCCGTTTCAATCCATGCGGTGTGCTTATGTCGCATTCGAGCAGGTCTCTGCAAAGGGTTGAAAAATTACGCCCCTTGAACCTGTGGATAAATTCCCTGACGACAGCATATGCATTCTCTTTTGTCTTTATATCACCAGGCGTTGTGCTGCCAAATTTAAGACCTATGACCATGATTGCGCCCGTCACCGCCCCGCAGGTCTCAGCCATACGGCCCATTCCACCACCAAACGCACCGGCAATCCGTACTGCCAGTTGATTGCTTAATCCAAATTGTTCACAGTATGCTGCAAGGACAGCCTGTGAACAACTGAATCCTTCCTTAAAATATGACACTGCACGTTCTGGATTATTCATAGCACAATACCCCCGATCTGCTAATCATTTCACCAGTGCTGCACCTGCCTCATAAACTTTTTTAAGCTCTTTCGGGAACTTTGCAATCACACCCCTCCCTTTTTCATCCAGCCCATGGAGGATTCCTTCAAAACCGCATGCAGAAATAGCCTCGATGGTCTCCACCTTATGCAGCTTGAGAATTACCATGATATTTTCTATTATATGATCATAGGTATCATCATACGCATACCCCCAGGTGCCAATCACCAGTGCCACTCTCCCCGGCTTCAGGGTTGCTCCGAACTTGAATCGTTCAAAACAGTCCCAGCGATCCATAAATACAGAGAGCTGAGCACATTCCCTGCCGGTATATATGGGAAAACCGATAATAATTGCATTTGCATCTATTATTTTTTGATACACCGTCGTCATGTCATCCTTTACCGTACACAGTCCGCTATACCCCTGGTCTTTACATTTTCTGCAGCCGATGCAATAACCCATTTTTATTTTTTGCAACATGATTTTATCAGCTTTTGCACCGGCATCCTGTGCACCTTTAATCGCCTCATCGACCAGAATGTCCGAATTCCCGCCCTTCCGCGGGCTTGCACAGAAAGCTAACACATTTTTCTGTTTTAAAACATCTGTAGTTTTTTTTCTACGCGGTGCCTTCCATCTCTTAACTTTAATCGGCAGTGCATTATAGGCTTCGACATCATCAAATGGATCAAGGGTAAGCCGCTTAAACTTGTTCATATCTTTCATCATATGAAAAAACGGGTCGTAAGATTTTGGCACAACCATCTGAGTTGCTTCAATAACAAGCGCTCTGGTTGCTGTGTGAATCTTTCTTGCATGCATAAGGAGAGATAGCATATACAGTATTTTTTCTTTTCTTCTTCCCTGCATAATCTGAGGCCATATGGAAAGAATCTTTTGCAGTGTTATTCCTGCTTCTGTATTCAATTTCACCTGATTCATTTCATCTCCTCCCCTATTCAGAGCGCTGTGAATTATCAGCCATGGTAAAGGTTATTTCCCTCGTATCATAAATCCCGTTATGTTTCAAAATTATTCTCTCTTTATTTATTTCTTGAAATAATGCCATACAAGTGTCATAAAATAAGCATTAACTCCATTACTACCACAATTATGGATGCGATTCATACTGATAATCTTACAAAAAAATTTGATACGCTGACCGCTGTTGACCATGTCTCATTATCAATAGCTCAGGGGGAGCTCTTTGGGCTGCTGGGGCCAAACGGGGCTGGTAAAACTACTATCATAAAAATGCTATCCACCCTTCTATCACCCACCTCCGGCTCAGCGTTTGTCTGGGGACATAATATTCTGAATGAAAAAGATGCGGTACGGCGCAGTATCGGCATAGTTTTTCAGGACCCTGCTGTCGATGACCAGCTTACCGGAAGGGAAAATCTTGATTTTCATGCCCGTATGTATGGCATGAAAAAGGACGTGCGTATTACGAGAATGAATGAGGTGCTGCATCTTGTCGGTCTTGAAGACAAAGCCGATGTCCAGCTAAAAAATTATTCTGGGGGGATGAAACGGCGCCTTGAAATAGCCCGCGGACTCATGCATTATCCCCGGGTCCTTTTCCTTGACGAGCCAACGCTCGGTCTTGACCCGCAAACAAGGCACCACATCTGGGAATATATACTAAACCTCAATCAACGGGAGCAGGTTACCGTCATCCTCACTACCCATTACATGGAAGAAGCCGATGCCCTCTGCTCTCGGATATCTATTATTGACTATGGCAAGATTATGGTCACTGATACACCGGGCTCTCTAAAAAACTTAATCGGAAATGATCTTCTCCATATTAAAGCATCTGATCTCACCAGACTCACGTCTGTACTTGAACAGCAGCCCTGGGTCGAGGGAATTAAACGTTACGATTCTTACCTATGTGTCGGCGTGAATCATGGGGAAGAGAAAATACCATTGACTATTAGCCTTGCTCAATCAAATGGTATCCAGGTTACATCCATCTCCATCAGGGAACCGAGACTGGAAGATG
>CAIYCZ010000029.1 GCA_903924805.1 uncultured delta proteobacterium
CGCTGTCAATCCTGCTGGTCATAAAAAAAATCGGCGGCAATTGTTGGTTTTCTTTGCTTTCCTTTTTATTTCTTTACAACATCAATGTGCTGTACGGGTTCAACGGTCTTATTATTGCAATACCGTTTGTGATGTTTGCATTTTGCAGTTTGCTTTACTACATGGACAAGGGAACGGTGCTCACCGGTATAGCACTGGCAGTATTACTGGTGATGCTGTTTTTCATGCACGCCCTGGCAGCCCTTTTTGCACTGCTCATAGTTTGTGCCTGTTCTTTTACTGCAGGTAACAAATCATTTTCTGGCGTGATGAAAAATTGCATGCCGATGTTTCCAGTCGTTGCCCTCTTGGCGATATGGTGGTATCGGGACTCTGTTCAATATCATGGCAAAGGTCTCGGCGGTTTTCTATGCAGGTACTATATGGGAGAATACTTCAAAAATCTTTATTTGCGAGGAGGCTTTCTGATTTTTGATAACTTCGGTCTGCAGGAAGGAATCCCCGGTTATGCTCTGGCTCTGCTTTTTTCACTGTTTGTCATTGCGCTTTTTGCTTTAGCCTTATATTCATATAAGCGAAAGTCCAAAATATCAGATAAAAACGGCCATGTGAAAACGCTTAGTACCTGTTTGATCTGTTCAGCTGCGGTCTTTTTACTTATACCGGAGCAGCTGCCGGGATACAGTTTTCTGTTTGCACGATTTTCTGTTTTTATTTTTCTTTTTCTTATACTGCTTGGAAGCATTCTCTTCTCAGACAGGTTAAAGAAGACAGTGTCCGGTGCAATCTGCATCATGTGTCTCATCCATTTCCTGCTGTGGGCGGATTATTTCCGTAACTTCGATAACGAGAACCTGCTCTTTAATAGGGAGTTTTTTTCATCTATTGCAAACAATAAGAGACTTGCCGGTCTAATGTTTGATTATCGCTTCAGGGGGAGATCAGTATACGACAACTTTCCTGATTACTATATAACATGGAAACAGGGGATAGCAACTACCCGCACTATCGACGAAAGATCTTTTCCGGTACAAAGAAAAGTCAATCGGGAAGTGCTTCCTTCTTATATTGAATGGGTTGGCAAAGATAATACCTATGATGGCAGGTACCGGTTGATGGACTATATTCTAGTGCGCGGCGGACTCTCCCCGGAAGCGCGAACGCAGATGCAGGGTTTCAAGGAGAGCAGGCAGGCGGGCTCGTGGGCGCTCTATGAGAATGTGCGCACTTCTGCAGCTGGCGACAGCGTCAAACGGAATTAATCGTATTGTAAAAAAAACTCCCCGGACACCAGCAGCATACTTGTTATGGCTATTTCATCTTCGTCTTCAAGCAATTGTCAAAGAAAAAAACCCGCAGCCACGGGGCTGTGGTGGTTTACGTTTATCTGCGCTGCGATGCTGTATCTGCTGACCTGCCAGCGTGGTGTGAGCTGGCAGGACAGCGGGATGTTTCAGTGGCGGGTCCTTAACAGTGATTTAACTGGTGATCTCGGGCTTGCTTTGGCGCATCCCCTGTATATTGCCACCGGTAAACTATTTATGTGGTTTCCTCTGGGAGATATGCCCATGCGGCTGAATTTTTTAAGCGGCATGGGGATGGCTGTTGCGCTGGCAAATCTAGCTGCAGTGCTCTTTCTTCTCACCGGAAAACGGTGGATCGGGTTTATCATTGCAGCAATTTTTGCCCTCACTCACACTGCCTGGTGGCTATCAACCATTGCTGAAGTCTATACGTTGAGCCTGGCAGGTTTAAGTACAGAACTGTGGTTATTAATACTGCTGTTACGTAAACCCCGATGGTATCTCTTAGCAGGGCTTGCGTTTGTCAGTGGGCTGGGCCTGGCTATTCATAACCTTGCATTACTTCCTCTGCCTGTTTATGGCGTGGTTGCACTACTTCTTATTAAAAGAAAGCGCCTCCCGTTCTGGTCAGCGATAATAGCAATGGTTTGTTACCTGACAGGAGCAGCGCCATATCTGGTCTTAGTGATTATATCTGCATTGCATAGCGGCAATATCTGGAATACAGTCCAGTCAGCGCTTTTTGGAAGATATGTCGCCTCAGTATTAAATCTCACTTCATTTTCAGCGTCTTTTAAAGTTAATGCTATTCTGATTGCGCTGAATTTTATAAATACATTGCTCCCCCTTGCAGTACTCGGATGGATAAATTTCAGAAAGCGGTTGGGCCACATGATTGCGAATGCTCTGGGCGCTATTACCCTGATCGAATTAATTTTTGCTATAAGGTACAATGTGCCAGATCAATTCACTTTCTTTCTGCCATCACTGTTTATGATTGCTGTGGCTGCTGGTATAGGACTGCGGGTTCTTGTGGATACTTCAAAAGCATGGAGGAATGCGGCTGTCATCGCATGCATAGTATCTATCATCATCCAGCCGCTGTTCTATTCAGTTATGCCCCGGCTTGTCGAAGCCTCCGGCATCGCTGTAAATCGTGCACGGGTGCTGCCGTTCCGGAACGAGATTCGCTACTGGCTAATGCCGTGGAAACATAATGAGCATTCCGCTGAACTGTTTGCAGCAGCAGCTCTTAAGCAGGCGACCCCGGATGGTATCATCATGGCTGACAGCACATCTATGTATCCGCTCCTGCTGGTGCAGCGGCTGAAAGGACTTTCTCCCTCTGTTGCCATCCAGCATAATGGTCACCCTCTGCCCGGCTATTCTGCAAATCCCCGGGCGTTTCGTGATCGCCTGGGCAATCGCATCCTTTATGCTGTTTCATCCCATCCTGACTACCTCCCCCCCCGCCTTGCTGACGATGCCGAATTTATCCGGGCTGAACATGAGGTTTTATACCGGGTCAGGTGGAAAAGCTAACAGGCTGCTGAAAAACACCCATCTGCTGCGTTGCGCTCATCCCTCGTCATTGCAGCGTACCGTGAAGTACGCCTCATTCCTCATGATCGCGCGCGCCTTGCATCTTAACGTTTTTGAGCAGCCTGCGAAAAA
>CAIYCZ010000030.1 GCA_903924805.1 uncultured delta proteobacterium
AACTTGAGACTTATTATTGTTTCAAGTGTTCTATAAACTCTAATGACTTCGGCTTTTTGCCAATGTGGTATTCAAGAAAATTTAACAGTATTGCTTTCCCTTCTCCCCGAGATGCAGGAGAGAAGCGGATTCTATTTAATTTTACAAGGCTTACCTGCTGTACCTGCTGAAACAGCTTTATGGTGCCATGAGAAAGGCTCAGGAACGCCTGATTTCCTTTATGGCAACCGGAGCAGAGGATGCCGCCCTTTTTGATTGAGAAGCGGTAATCTTCCTGCAGCCTGAAGCTCTGGCCGCAGCTCACGCACTGCAGAAACTGCGGCTGATAGCCAAGCAGAGAGGTCAGGCGAAGCTCAAATATTCTCAGGATCTCTTCACGCGGGGACTGCTCGCTCAGCAGGTTGAGAAAAAAAAGGAGCAGTCTGAAAACCTCCGGATGTTTTTCCCGCTCTGGGGTTAAGATGTTTACCAGCTCCAGCAGATAATTTCCATACGCAATTTTATTTATATCCTGACTGATCGCCGTATACGGGTTGAGGATGCGGCAGCTCTCAAGCCGTGCCAGCCCATGCCCCTCTTTCTCAAAGAAATCCACTTCATTGCAGGTAAACGGCTCCAGCGCACCGCCAAATCTCTTCTGGCTCCGCTTGGCTCCTCTGGCAATGCCCTTTATCCGCCCGTAATTCTTTGTGTACAGCGATACGATTTTATCATACTCGGCATAGTCAGTTGCCTGCAGAACCACTGCTTCAGATTTGAAAAAGGGCATAGCACATAAAAAATAATTTGATAATCCCCCTCTATTAAAAGGGGATTTAAAGGATTTTCGTTCGCGTTAAAGTCCCTTAACCTAACACAATTTCTTTTTTTTTGTCAATTATAAGTTGGATGAGATTCCGCGAGCACCGCAGTAAAACGTGTTCAGTTAAAAAGAAAGCGAGCTGGCCGTTGCCAACGGACTGCATAGATTGTGCAGACTTACAAATTAAAACCTGTGACGATTACTGCGACCCTGATTACCCTATGGAAGCCTTCATTTAAAAACAGGCGTCATGATTGACAGGAGAGGTTTGCCCGGAAACAGGCTCAAAGGTTACTTAACATCTATTTATCCTTGCGGCATTTCATGCCGCCGGTTAAATGCCTGCCACATTCAGACCGCTAAATCCGTTCCCATATTTGTCGAGGGCCGCGTCGCGGGGCTGCTGCCCTGCTTTCTGCTCGGCGCGTTCTGCGGAGAAAATCCGCGCCTGTACCGCACCATCGACAGCGTCATCTGCGTCGGCCTTCCCGTGGTGACGGTACTATCCTACGGCATACAGCTCGGGTACGACAGCATGCGCAAACGCTGGGCAGGATCATGGTGATGGACGGCATACGCTGCGAAGGGGATGGAAAACAATCAGGTGCCGGGCGTCGAACGCGCAGCGGTGTTTGCAGGCTTGAAGAGCGCGCCACGGGCATGTTTTTTTTCAAATCGTTTGGTTACCACAAACCCCCGGGGGGGATTTTCCATTAACTTGTCGAGAGGATCGTCCCGGCGGCTGTAGACAAGAAGCCAGAAAGCTGATCCCGCAGGAACGGCACGATCCAGAGCCGCAAGGGCCTGGTCATAATCATGCCCCAGAAGATTTACAATCAAAAGATCCTGCCGATCGCGAAGCTCGTAGCCCAGCACAAGATTATCCCCTGTAAAAACGGTCGCCTCGCGGGCTGACACCATCTCTTTTACAAGCAGGCCCTGCTCACCACCGGGATAGATGAGCCACCCGACAGTGGCCGGCGCCAGTAAAAGACAGATGAAAGCAAAAGAAAAGGCACGACCTTTTCTGCCAAAACGAGCGCCCCAGTAAGATGCGCCCGCCGCCGTCACCAGCAGGATACCTCCCAGGGCCGGCATATAATAACGCCCCCGGCCCAGCGTGTGCTTGTCGAAGGTGGCCGATGCAAGCACCAGAACGACCCAGGGTATAAGAGCCCAGAAAAAAACGATCCAGGGGCCGGGAAATCCTTCGGCGCGGCTTTCCCGCAGCCGTTTCCAGGCGCCCCAACCGAGAAGGCCGATAATGGGAAGTGCGGCATAGCCGCTGTTGCTCCCGAGCATGCGCGTCAGATCACCGAACCAGAACGTCCCGAGAGACAAAAAACCTTTTGCGAATTTCAGGTTGAGGCCGTGCCAGACATACTGGGACTGTTTTTCCGCCAGCAGCCACGTCGGAAAGGCCAGAACGACAAGAGGCGCCAGCAGGGCGCCAAGAGCGGCAAGCGCTTTTTTACGGTTCGAGGCAATGCCGCAGGCGCACCCCACTCCCAAACCCGCAATGGCCAGAAAGAATGCGGCCTGCAGCGCAAACCCTGCCGCTGCGGCAAGCGCCACCAGCGCAAGCCACCGCAGCGTTCCCTCCCGCCACCAGCGCACAAGCCCCCATGCCGCCGCCAGGGTGCAAAGCAGCACGCCTGCATAGGGCCGCGCGGTCTGAGCGGTCCAGACAACCGAGGCATGGAGCACGAAAAGCACGGTGGCATACCGCGCCGTCAGCCGGTCGAAAAAATCTGCTGCCAGGCGATAAAAAACCGCCGCAGCGCCGACGGTTAAAAGCACGCTCGGCAGGCGCAGCATGGCTTCGGACTGGCCGAACGCCTGGGCCCAGTATTTCATGCAGAGAAAATAGGTGGGAAAATGACCTGCCCTCAACCGGTTTTCGATAAGATCGGTAAGGGAAAGGCCGGTCATGCTCCAGGTGATATATTCATTCTCCGTGAGCCCATGCCCCAGATTCAGGCAGAAAAAGAAAAAAGCGCTCAGACAGAGCGTGACCGAAAACAGGATATCTTTATTCTTTTCCATGGTTGCACAAAAACAGATTACACTTGTTGATAGGAACTCGCTTTGGGATTGGCAGAATATAAGTTAAGGGTGATTGTGTGTCAAGGTTAATATGGGCGCATGTCATTTAAGAATTAAAAGTGCACACTTTTTCAACAGCCCCGCTGTCCCCGATAATTTCCTCCTTTATTTATAAATTTGGAATCGAAATGTTTCATTTTTAACTTTTCTTTTCTGAAAGATTGGTATAAGTAAGAATCAATTTGCAGTTGATGCTCTGTCAATTTTTCATGTCTTAACTAATACCTAACCCGGACAAGCCGGAACCA
>CAIYCZ010000031.1 GCA_903924805.1 uncultured delta proteobacterium
AGTACCGTCAACACAAGGCAAAGTCTGGTAGCTTCAAATCCTCTTTAACAGGATTCCATTCAGTAAAATGCCCCTATTATTTTGTGTTTGAAACTATGGCTTTGTATAGTTTTTTTACGCTCCCAGAGATTACTTGTTGGGTGTTAAAATGCCAAAAACATAGGCAAAGAAATTTAATTTAATAAGATTTATAAGTCACAAAAGTCAGGACTATTAACAAATGGTATCTATGTTCCCACTTCCCACGAGGACAGGTATTTCTTCTGCTCTTCGGTCAGCCCGTCTATCTTTATTCCCATGCTCTCAAGCTTCAGCTCTGCGATCAGTGCGTCTATCTCCGCAGGCACGCTGTATACCTCTACGTTCAGCTTCTTCGCCTCCTTCACCATGTACTCGGCGCTCAATGCCTGGTTCGCAAAGCTCATGTCCATGACGCTTGACGGGTGTCCCTCTGCTGCTGCAAGATTAATAAGGCGTCCCTCCCCCAGTATGTATACCCGCCGTCCGTTCTTCAGCGTATATTCCTCCACAAAATCCCGCATCTCACGGCGCTCGGTCGTCACTTCCTGCAAGCCCTCTAAATCAAGCTCCACATTGAAATGCCCGGAGTTCGCTACGATTGCCCCGTCCTTCATCTCCATGAAGTGCTCTTTCCTGATTACATGAATATCCCCGGTCAGCGTACAGAAAAAATCACCTATCTTTGCCGCCTCTGCTATCGGCATCACCCGGTACCCGTCCATCGCTGCCTCAAGTCCCCTCAAGGGGTTTATCTCGGTAACTATTACACTTGCTCCTTCTCCGGCGGCCCGCATCGCTACCCCTCTGCCGCACCACCCGTACCCGCACACCACAAACACGCTCCCGGCAAGTAACCGGTTGGTGGACCTGATGATTCCATCCAGGGTGCTCTGTCCCGTCCCGTAGCGGTTGTCAAACAGGTGCTTGGTATTGGCATCATTTACCGCGATGATCGGAAACTGCAGCACCTTCTTCTCTGCCATGCTGCGCAGCCGTATCACCCCCGTGGTGGTCTCCTCGGTTCCCCCGATCACGTTAGGAAGGAGTTCCCGCCTCGTGCTGTGCAGGGTTGACACCAGGTCTGCACCGTCATCCATGGTAACCTGCGGCTTCTGGTCAAGCACCGCATTTATATGGCTATAGTAGGTTTTGGTATCCTCTCCCTTTATGGCAAACACCCCTATGTCTTCATACTTTACCAGATAGGCTGCCACATCATCCTGGGTGGAGAGCGGGTTTGAGGCACACACCACCACCTCTGCTCCCCCTGCCTTCAGCGTGCTGGCCAGGCTTGCCGTCTCGGTAGTCACGTGCAAACAGGCTGCCAGCCGCACCCCTTTCAGCGGCTTTTCCTTTGCAAACCGTTTCTTTATCTGGTTCAGCACCGGCATGCTCTGGTTTGCCCACTCTACCCGCAGCTTCCCCTTCTCTGCTAACCCTATGTCTTTTACGTCGTAGTTCATTGCTTCTATTTCCTTTCTTTCCCTTATGTATGAATAATGAATACAGATTTATTCTGTCCTGTATGTTATGGAAAATTTTTGAGATATTGTTTTATACATAAAAAACCGGAAAAAAGCAATTGCAATTCCTCTATGGCAGGAATTTGCATAGAAGCCCTGTTTTGTGTATAGTGATTTTCATACATATAGTAAACCACCGAGTTCACAGAGGAACTACCGGTATTTTCTAAAAAATTAATGGGTTAGAGAACACAGCGTGAGGGGAATAAAAAAGCAGCTGACAGCTTTCAACCTGTATTGAAGTGGTACGAGCAATGCATTTACAAGACGATACAGACGACGCACCATATGTCCATGATGCAATTCATCAAACAGGGGTTGCATCTGACCGCGAAATAAGAATCAGTCAGTGGGAAAGCCCTTTTGACTGGAAAGCTATCTTCGGCAAT
>CAIYCZ010000032.1 GCA_903924805.1 uncultured delta proteobacterium
AACCGGGGGACGTGGTGGAGCTTGAAGTGGAAGGGCTGGGGAGATTGCAGAACAGGGTGGTGAAAAAGGAAAAAACCTTTGATACCGCAGAATTCAGATTTTTGATTTTTCCTGAGTTCACCCTGAAATGAAATTTCTGTAGAAGCAACTAGGATGTCCCCGGATTTTTAGATCGGATAAACACCACTGCGGACAACCCCCAACAACTGCGGAATACAGAGGTCATATCGTTTAATCTGTCCTCCCTCGACCACAAACAATGCGACGGCAGTCACGTCTTCTTTACGTCCTTGGGCCATGAAAACACAGTCACGACCGGCAAAACCTTGCGTTGTCTTTCCAATCTCGGCGAACACCTTAGATTCGGGGTTTTTCATCGCGAGTGCTTTGACTGTTTGCATTTTCCCTATCAGGTAATCCGATATCGCCTTCTTGTTTTCAAGTTCATCAAATACCCATTGCGAAGCGTAATGCGCATCAGACGCAAGAAGCTCGATAAATTCGGTAGGATCGAGGCGGTTCCAATCTCGAGCGAAGGCTTTTGCCGCATCAGCCTCAGTAAGCGTTTTTATTGACGATTGCATAGTGATCCCCCGGCCAAATATTTTCAGTTCTTGTATTATTCTGCTACACCATGTTTGGGAAAGGCATGTCTTCAATGCCTTCGGGGAAAGCATTTTTGTGCTGACCGCTGAACGCTGAGTGCTGACAGCTCTTAAAACTGCACCTTGGGCGGCGTATTTGCTGCTTCCGGAGCCTCAAAGAAGGCAGCCTTGCCAAAGGAAAACATTTTTGCCACTAAGTTCTGCGGGAAGCTGCGCACCGCTACGTTGTATGACTTGACCGCCTCATTATAACGCCTGCGTGCCACTGCAATGCGGTTCTCGGTGCCGGCAAGCTCGTCCTGCAGGCGCATAAAATTCTGGTTTGACTTTAACTCGGGGTACCGCTCAACCACTACGAGCAGCCGGCTGAGTGCCGAGGTGAGATCGTTGTTTGCCTCAATTTTATCAGGTATTGATTTTGCCTGACCAACCTTAGATCTGGCTTCGGTTACCTTGATAAAAACTTCCTTTTCCTGGGCTGCATATCCTTTTACGGTTTCCACATAGTTAGGAATAAGGTCGTAGCGCCGCTGCAGCTGCGTTTCAACCTGCGCCCACGCCTCTTTCACTCCCTCGTCAAGAGATACCAGCGTGTTATACATGCCGCACCCGGAAAGGGTGAACGATGCTGATATCAGCATAATAAGTATAGAAAGCTTTTTAATAGTGTTCATGTGTCTTTACCTCCTCAATTTTCATTTCATCAACGAACGAAGAGAGTTTTTTTATCTGTTCAATATAGTTTTCCATGAACAGGAGAGCTTCTCCTGAAGAAAGCCGCTTGGTGCCTTCTTTGATTTTGAGCATATCCAGAAACAGTGCGCTATTAATGCCGGTCTCATGGGCAATCAGTGACAGTAATTCGTGTCTCCCTCGGGGTAGGGATTCCTGCTTAAAAAAAGCAACAGCATGAAAAATAGAATGAAAAGCCGGTAAACTGCGGGCAATCAGTTTTTCAATGTCTGCCTTATTTCCTCCCGTTTCCAGAAAATGATGGCGAAGCTGCAGGAGCTTTCCTTTCAGCTCCCGTTCGCATTGCAGGCGCAGGAATTTTCTGTCAACAATAAGGTCTTTTAATACATCTTCACCGAAAACAACCTGGTGAAAAGCTTTCATATTGAGAAACTCAATGGGGAATACATCAAGTGAAGAGTGAATATGGTTTCTGGTTAAAAACAGCGGGGTGCTGACTCTTCGTTTATGCCACCTGGTGACGAT
>CAIYCZ010000033.1 GCA_903924805.1 uncultured delta proteobacterium
AAAAACTGCATTTCTATCTTTTCAAAACCTTCACCCTGACACTGCTCGCACCGTCCGCCCTTTGAGTTGAAGGAAAATGTTGATGCGGTATAGCTTCTTTCATGAGATAGCCGCTCCCGGGAGAACAGCTTGCGGATATCGTCAAATATCTTCAAATAGGTAACGGGATTTGAGCGGGGTGTTCTGCCAATGGGGCTCTGGTCCATAAGCACTACCCTGTGTATCTGTTCAGCACCGCTTATCGAACAGCGGGGGTCAGAGCTTTTGCCTGCCGCACCGGTTTTTCTGAGGAGCCCCTGGTAGATACTGTTTTCCAGGAGGGTGCTTTTCCCCGAACCCGATACCCCGGTAATGCAGACAAGAACCCCGAGAGGGATTGAGAGATTGAGATGTTTAAGATTATGCTGGGCAGCACCTTTAATCTTTAAAAAAAATCCTTTTTCAGGCTTTCTTCTGCTGGCGGGGACGGGTACCTGCCGGTCACCCGCAAGATAGGAGCCGGTGAGAGAATGTTTATCTGTCAGCAGGTCTTCCGGCGTGCCCATATAGAGGAGCCTTCCGCCGTGCTCACCGGCACGCGGGCCGAGATCAATCACCGTGTCACTGTTTAAAATAATATCCGGATCATGTTCAACCACCACAATGGTGTTGCCGGTATCCCTGAGACCTTTCAGTATCCCGATGAGACGATGGTTGTCCCGCGGATGCAGTCCGATGCTGGGTTCATCAAGGACATAGAGGGTATTTACCAGAGAAGAACCAAGAGCGGTAGTAAGACGTGCCCGTTCTACCTCGCCCCCTGAAAGGGTCCTTGACTGGCGGTCAAGGGTGAGGTAGCCAAGCCCCGCCTCTTTGAGATAGCCGAGCCTCCCCCTGATTTCCTGCAACAGAAGCTCTCCAGCCTTATTGTGAAAACCGTCAAGGTCCAGGTGCTCGAAAAATGCATGACACTCCTTGATGCTCATCACATAGATATCGGCTATGGTTTTTCCGTCAATGCGGTACAGCAGGGTTTCCGGCTGAAAGCGGCTGCCGGTGCATGATGAGCAGGTACTATATCCGCGATATTTTGAGAGGAGCACCCGGATGTGCATCTTATAGGTTTTTGTCTCAAGCCAGTCGAAAAAACCCTTAATACCGTAGAAGCCATCACTGCCATTGATAATTTTATCCCTATGGTGGAGAGAAAGGTCCTTAAAGGGGATATGGGGGGGAATTTTCTCTTTCTTGCAGAAAGCCATGAGATCATAGTATGCTTCTCTATAGGCAGGGGTTGCCCATGGTTTTACCGCATCACTTTGTAGGCTTAAGCATGGATCGGGTATGACTGCGTCGAAATCAATGCCAATCGTTTTACCGAATCCATTACAGGTGCTGCAGGCTCCGAGCGGGCTGTTAAAGGAAAACAGATTCGGAAACGGATTGGTATAGGTTATGTTGCACGGGGGGCAGTGAAATGAATTGCTGAATTTTTGCGGAGGGATTGGTGCCTGATGAGCGGAAGGTTCAGGGAAAAATATGGTTATGCGCCCTTTGCCAAACTTGAGTGCCATCTCCAGAGAGTCAACCATTCGTTTCTTATTTTCCGGTGAGATGGCAAGACGGTCGACCATGATATCCGCCTCCGGTAGCTGACAGCTGTCAAGCAGCGAGGAGGAGAGCTCCCGGATAGCTCCCTCATGATAGACCCGGTAAAAACCCATTTTTCTGAGGCCGTCAGCTACGTCGCTCCGGGAGATGCGAGAGGCTGCGGGAAGTGCATAGGGAAAGGCAATGACTGCCGTGAGCGAATGGAACTGGTTTAATAATTTTTTTGCAATGGAATCTGCTGAATCCTTTTCAACCGGCCGGTTGCACCCCCTGCAGTAGAGGGTGGCCACCTTGGGGAATAACAGCTTCATGTAGTCGGTGATTTCTGTCAGGGTTCCCAGCGTTGAACGGGATGTTTTAATGGGGTTTGTCTGGTTAATGGCAATGGAGGGGGGTATACCCTCTATCGTTTCCACCCTCGGTTTGTCCATTCGTTCCAGAAACTGGCGGGCATAGGCAGAAAAGCTCTCAACGTAGCGGCGCTGCCCCTCGGCATAGAGGGTATCAAAAGCAAGGCTTGATTTCCCTGCACCGCTCACGCCCGTTATCACGGTAATTTGATTGAGAGGAAGGTCTATATCTATATTTTTCAGATTATTCTGTGAGGCACCCCGAATTACAATAACATTTTTCATGATTCCGGTTCAGTTTTTATGGGACAGGGATATATTTTTTCAGGAGAGAGGGTTTCCTGAACGTTGAGCATGCGCAGGTGTGCGGTGCTTTAATTATTGGTTTAAGGGAGTCGAGCAGGAGCTGTCCCATCTGATGTGCTTCACGGTAAAAAAGATCGCTGAGTGTCTCATGTGACCAGTCTCCACAAATGCCCTCTGCGAAATTGACCACCAGGTACACTCCTGCATAACAGGCGCCGATTTCCCGTGCAAGATACACCTCAGGCGCGAGGCTTTGCCCGACTACGTCTACATGCCATTTCGAAAAAAGCTCAATTTCCGCACGGCTTTCAAAATGCCGCCCTTCGGTTACTGCATAGACACCGTGATCTTTCACCTGCTGGCCCGGACTTTTTTTTGCCTCAGTAATTAATAGAGCCCGCAGCTCAGGGCACAGCGGCTCCCGCATAATTAATAAAAAGTCATCCCCGAGGCTCACGTCCCTTCTGTGAGAGAAATCAATATAGTCATGGGGAATTATTTTATCTCCGGGTGCTAAATCCTCACAAAGACTGCCTACACCACCTTCAACAATAATGCGCTTGACCCCTGCTTCTTTTAAAACCCAGAAAACCTGCTGTGAAGCAGTGCCTCTTGATACACCGCTTCTCCATCCATGCATCCTGCAGGTGAGAACATTTTCTCCATTAAGCTCAAACAGGGTAAACAATGGGCTATTACCAAACGGGGTAGCGTAGGTAAGGTTTTCTTCAAGGAGCTTAGTATCGGGGTCTTTGAGCTCTGCGGGAAAGTTTATCGAGCAGGTACTTGAGCCACCTATGATTGCGGCCGTGCAGTGAATCATAATAACGTGCCCCACTTGAGAAGAAGTTTTATAAGCGGATATACAGGGTATAGATGATACAGTATGGGTATAAAGTAATATGAGCTGCAAATATAAGATTTCAATTTTATTATATTCATCGCATAAAATCAATCTTTTCCCTGTTGGCTTTTTATAATGATTTGATTAACATAACCGGCTTCATGTTGGATAATAGATCTGCGGGCAGTTGTTTGAATTAAATTAAACAAATATCAGATAAAGCCTGATTTAACAGTATATTAGACGAATTAACCCTCAATAGATCTAAAAAACACCGCACAATTTTAAAAATATCTCTTGAAATAAAATTCTATTTTAATTACATTAGCACTCTTCACTGGAGAGTGCTAATAGTTGAGAGCTATTGCGTTTATATTTTAATTTAACCTAAAGTAAATCAAGGGGAGGTGAATGACCGGGCATTTTCTTAATTAGAACAGAATATTTTTGATTAACACCTGCAGGTAATTTAAAGTTTACACCAGAGAGTTTAGAAGATGTAATAATAAAAAGGAGGAAAGTAGCATGAAGATAAAGCCGTTACAAGACCGCGTGATAGTAAAGAGGATAGAGGAAGAGGAGAAGACCAAGGGGGGAATCATAATACCGGACTCGGCAAAAGAAAAGCCCATTGAGGGAGAAGTGATAGCAGTAGGGCCGGGGAAGGTACTGGAGAACGGGACAAAATCGACACCGGAAGTAAAGGCAGGGCAGCGGGTGCTGTTCGGGAAGTATGCGGGGACAGAAGTGAAGATAGACGGAGTAGAGCATCTGATCATGCGGGAAGATGACATTTTAGGAATCATAGAGAAATAAACTATCAGCAGGCCGTTGAAAAACGCCCCTCTGCGGCGTTCCCCTCATCCTTCGTCGTTGCAGCGTATCATAAAGTACGCCTCACTCCTTAAGGATTTCGGGAGCCTTGCATCCGGGCATTTTTGACCAGCCTGGGGAACATTACATTTTCAACAACCAATAAGAGATGGAGGAATAGAGATATGGGAGCAAAAGAGATAAAGTTTGATCAAGAAGGACGCACCGCGATATTGCGGGGAGTAAATACGCTGGCAAATGCGGTAAAGGTAACGCTGGGGCCCAAAGGGCGGAACGTGATACTGGATAAGAGTTTTGGGTCGCCGACCGTGACCAAGGACGGGGTGACGGTAGCTAAAGAGATAGAGCTTGAAGACAAGTTTGAGAACATGGGCGCGCAGATGGTAAAGGAAGTGGCCAGTAAGACCAGCGATGTGGCAGGAGACGGGACGACAACGGCAACGGTTTTGGCGCAGGCGATATTTACAGAGGGGAGCAAGCTGGTAGCAGCCGGGCACAACCCGATGGAGCTGAAGCGGGGCATCGACAAGGCGGTGGAAGAGGTGATGAAGGAGCTGAAGAAGATCAGCAAGCCGACCAAGGATCGGAAAGAGATCTCCCAGGTTGGTTCCATTTCTGCAAACAATGATGAGACCATCGGTAATATTATAGCAGAGGCCATGGACAAGGTAGGCAAAGAGGGAGTTATCACGGTAGAAGAAGCCAAGACCATGGAGACGAGCCTTGATGTGGTGGAGGGGATGCAGTTTGACCGGGGGTATTTGTCGCCGTATTTTGTGACCGACCCGGAGCGTATGGAAGTGGCACTGGAGGACTGTTATATATTGATTCACGAGAAGAAGATCAGTAACATGAAGGACCTGCTGCCGATACTTGAGCAGATCGCGCGCAGCGGCAAGCCGTTTGTGATCATCGCAGAAGATGTGGAAGGGGAAGCGCTGGCCACGCTGGTAGTGAATAAGCTGAGAGGGACGCTGAAATGCGCAGCGGTGAAGGCACCGGGCTTTGGTGACCGGCGCAAGGCCATGCTTGAGGACATAGCGATACTGACCGGCGGGACGCTTATCGCAGAGGACCTGGGGATAAAGCTTGAGAACATCAAGATGGAGGATCTGGGGCAGGCCAAGCGGATAACCATCGACAAAGACAATACGACAATAGTGGAAGGAGCCGGGAAGAAGGCAGGCATCGAGGGAAGAGTGAAGCAGATCCGGGCGCAGGTTGAGGAGACGACCTCTGATTATGATCGTGAGAAGCTGCAGGAGCGGCTGGCAAAGATCGTCGGCGGCGTAGCGGTAATCAATGTAGGGGCGGCAACCGAGACCGAGATGAAGGAGAAGAAGGCGCGCGTAGAGGACGCTTTGCATGCAACACGGGCAGCGGTAGAAGAAGGGATCGTGCCGGGTGGCGGCGTAGCACTGATACGCTGTTTGCCGGTGCTGGAGGCAATCAAACTGCCGCAGGAAGAGCAGCAGAAGGGTGTAGATATAGTAAAGAAGGCAATAGTAGAGCCGCTGCGGTGGATTGCTAAGAACGCGGGCTATGACGGATCGATCGTGATAGAGAAGGTAAAGACGGAGAAAGGCGGATTCGGGTTTAATGCGCAGACCGAGCAGTATGAGGATTTAACCAAGGCCGGGGTGATAGACCCGACCAAGGTGGTGCGGTGCGCTTTGCAGAACGCGGCCAGCGTGGCGTCGCTGCTGATAACGACCGAGGCGCTGATAGCCGAGAAGCCGAAGAAGGAGAGTGGCATGCCGCCAATGCCTCCGGGTGGTATGGGTGATATGTATTAATGTGGGAATAATGAAAAAAGCAAAGGCCTCGGATTTTCCGGGGCCTTTGCTTTATGGGCTATAACCTGGATTGTCACCTTAAAGCTGTAAAGATTTTATCTGACCGTCTTTTATTTTAACAGGGATAGGGGATAATGTTATAAATCAGTGGGGTGGGTTGCACAACCGCTGGATCGCATTGTACATTACATAAAGGGCGCTGTCCCCTTTGAAGGGCGCTGTTCCCTTTGACTACCCTTTGACTAAAATTTTATCGCTGACAGAGGCAAACCCCTGTGCCCCCATAAAAATTTACCCCGTGAAATAAGATTTGAGCCGCTTCTTTAAATACATCTTCCCCTAATGCGTCTTGAAATACTTCTCTCTTCTCAACGCATCATCCTGAGAAGAAGCAAAAGGGGTCAAGTCTGCTGTTGACCTTTGTCAACCTTTTTGATACGATTCATTATTATGGCACGACCACTACGAGTCCAATATCCAGATGCATGGTACCACGTCATGAACCGAGGCAGGCGCGGGGAGGATATTTTTACTGATGCCCAGGACTACAAGAGCTTTATTGCGCTGCTGCAGGAAACCTGCACCATGTGGAAAATCAGAGTTGCCGCCTACTGTTTAATGAGCAATCATTATC
>CAIYCZ010000034.1 GCA_903924805.1 uncultured delta proteobacterium
CGTAACATAGAATTTGACTTCAGGGGGTGTGCAGTCCGTATAGATATCGACCGCTGTACCACCGGCTGCCTGGACCGCTATTTCAGCCCAAAAGATTTCAGGTTTATTCTCTCCGAGGATCGAGACCTTGTCTTCTCTTTTTATCCCGAGGGAGATCAGGCCGAGTGAAAAATATTTGACATTTTCATAATAATCCTTCCATGTAAACCGCTGCCAGATGCCGCGGTCCTTCACCCTCATGGCAATCCTTCGGTCGCCATATTTTTCAGCTTTCTTTTTCAGAAGCTTCGGTAAGGTGTTCTCAGCCATAAAAACTACGCCTCAACCTCCTCTTCTCCTAGATAGGCCCGGATGACCAATGTGTTTTGCCTGATCTCCTCTGGATTTCCTTCGGCAATTTTCTTTCCGAAGTCGAGGACAACCAGCCTCTCCGCGATATCCATCACCACCTCCATATCATGTTCCACTAAAACAATGGGGATCTGTTTTATTTCATGGATGTCGATGATGAATCGTGCCATATCCTCTTTCTCCTCGAGGTTCATTCCAGCCATAGGTTCATCGAGCAGGAGAAGTTTGGGCTCGAGGGCAAGAGCCCTCCCCAGTTCAACCCGCTTTCGTACACCATAAGGAAGGAGTCCCACCACCTTCTTCCGGTACGGTTCCATTTCAAGAAGGTCGATAATGTCTTCTACGACTTCTCGGTGCCGGATCTCCTCCCTGCGAGCAGGACCAAAGTATATGGCCCCAGCCAGAGCACCTCGTTTCAAATGGAGGTGTCTGGCCGCCATTAGATTGTCCAACACGGAGAGTCCTGTGAAGAGTTCAATATTCTGGAAGGTTCGTCCAATGCCCAAGCGGGCAATTTGGTGAGGAGGAAGGTGATAGATGTTTTGATCTTCAAAGGTCATCCCCCCTTTTTGGGGTCGATAAAACCCATTGATGCAATTTAATATACTTGTTTTTCCAGCACCATTGGGTCCGATGACTGCCAACATCTCTCCCTCACTGACATCAAAACTGATGCCTGAAAGGGCAGCAACTCCTCCAAAATTCAAACAGATGTCGATGACTTTTAATTTGACGGAAAGTTGTTTATTCATTTGAAAAGGAAGGAGTTAGACGTCCCTATCCTATAAAATTGAATTGCATGATGTCAATAGAAAAATCACCATGGTATGTGTTTAGAAGCTGAAAGATATTGGAAGCTTGACAAAATAGTTTGATCGAGTATGTTAAACTCAACAAAGGCGCTAGCAGGACTGTAATTTATGTTCCGCATCCCAAGAGCTAAAAGTGGTATCCGGGCTTGGCACGAGACATTGATTTGAGCGAAAGCTAAATATGGGTTAGATTAGAGCTCAAGCCGAGACGAAGCAAAAAGGGAGCAATGAAGCTATTGAATTGATAAACGGGGTCATTATCACTTTTTTCGAACGAAGAATTTGGTCCAAAAGTGGGGCCCCAAGGGCTAAAGCCCATGGCTCCTCCACATGCTTCGACGGGCGGAACCCTCCGAAGAATACCCCACTACGCTCCTGACGAGCTTCGAAGGGTCCCATCCTCACATTCATCCACGGTCTTAAAGCCCGTGGCTTTCTGCGAAGGAGGGTAATGGGACGAGTCGTTGAAAAAGAGGTGTCCTTGATAAGGTCGTTATCAGTTAAGTTTGCAGTTATCGTTCTTATCATCTTCAATACTGCCGAAGCGTGGGGAGAGCGTTGGAAGTATTATGGGGCGAATGAAAATGGGGGGTATTTCTATGACACGGAAAGTTTGACTTGGCCACAGGAGAACATTGTTATGGTGTTGGTGCAATCGGCCTACACAGAAAAAGGTATATCTCATTGGGTGAGAGAGGGCGGAAAGGAATTTCAGAATTTGAGCTACAGTCTGGTATGGTGTGAGTTAAACTGTGTAGAGAAATCAATTCGTAATTTACGGATTGCCTTCTATTCCAAGGGGAAAGAAATATTTTACCCCATTGGCAACGACGAATGGCAGCTTTTCGTACCCGATTCAATGTCCGAGGTCTTATGCAAACAGGTCTGCAAATAAACCCCGTTAGAAAGGACGGTGCTTTAAACTCCGCCCTTTCTGAAAGGTATTAAAATTTTGATACACAACCCATCCCCGCTTTAAAAAGCGGGGCTTTCTAACGGGGTAAAGGGGAAAAGGGGTGGGGGGATAAAAATTTGACAGTTTTTGTGAAATTGTGATAAATAAGTCTACGTAGAAAACGGCTTTGGGGGGGCGATTAGCTCAGTTGGATAGAGC
>CAIYCZ010000035.1 GCA_903924805.1 uncultured delta proteobacterium
ACCTCCTTCTGATTGTTAGGGTCACCCCTACTATCTTAAGGAGGTATTTTATTTTTCACAAGCTGCTATCTCTCTCCATCCTGCATAGCATAGCTTGGACCCATCAGCGTAGCTGATGGTTTATGGTGTTCAATTAAATATCTTCAGTATGCGGGAAATCCAAGCCGCGTGGCTGGTTTCATCATGGCGCTCGCCCGCTCCGGAGTAAAGGTCATAAGCTTCTCTGCAAGTGCCGGACGCTCCTTCCTGATCCGTTCCAGATGCGGCTGTATGCCGCGCATTATATGTCCATACAGATTAAAAGGATTTAACGACCAGAACAGCTTCTGGGTAATGACCTTGTGAAGATAGTTAAGCTCATCCTCGGAAAATATTCGGAAAAAAACCGGGTAACAGAGAAAGTCCTTGTAGTTATGGGTTTCCGGCCAGTTGCGCTTCCACCACTCGATATAGTCCATCACTCCTTCCCGGTTTGGTTTGCCGGTATGTAAAGCTTTGCACACAGCGTTTGCCGCCTTATGGCCTGACAGCAGTGCGCCGGTATTTTCCGCCTCGGCAAACCAGCAGCTGTCACCGACGAAAAGGACATTGTCCTTAAACGGCTCCCTGGCAGGACCCCAGGCACCTATAACAGCACAGCGCTTATGCGTAACCTCCACATTGTGGAACCATTTGCTGAAAACACTCCGCCTGGTGAAAAACTCAAGCCGCTCATTGCCTGCAATATAGAGCCAGTATTCGTCATCCCGGTACACACTGGGAAGCATGCAGAAGTGCACTGCCCCAAGGCCTCCATGGTCAAAAGCGTTTCCCATGCAGATCATCTCGGAACGGTCAAACTTGACACCGGTTACGTAGTAGCTGACCGAGCTGGAGGTAAAAAGGAAAACTCTTTCCTTGTTTAAACCAAGCTTTCGTGCCAGACGTGAGTTGATACCGTCTGCAGCTATGCAGAAGGTTCCAACAAGTTTTTCACCCCTGCTGGTTTTTACCTCCACACCATCTGCGGTTTTCCGGGCATCAATAACATTTCGCTCAAGATAATAGTCAACCCCTGCCTTTTGCCCTTCCTCAAACAGCCCCTGCAGCAGGGCAACTTTATCAAACACCACCGCTGCTATTCCGGTGCCTGATGCATTGGCTTCATAGTCACCTATTTCAATCCGGTCCTCAGCATTCGGGGCGATAAAGTGAGTTGCATAAAATTTGCGATAGCCCCCGGTATAATTCACAGAAAAATTATTCACCGGGAAAATCCATTTCTGTTTCTCCCGGGAAAAATACATCCGCTCATTATAGAAAGAATCCATGTTCATCAGAAACATCTGCGCACAGGCGCGATACACCTTGGCTGGATGGGTTTTCCTCTCAAGCAATGCAACTTTCAGACCGTTCTCTGCGGCTGTTTTTGCAGCCTCAAGACCTGATGTGCCTCCACCGACAACCACAAGATCATATTTTTTTGTCATGGATTAGCCTCGTTTCTAATCTTCTAATAGTCTTTATCTGTCTTCTGTCTTCTAATAATTAG
>CAIYCZ010000036.1 GCA_903924805.1 uncultured delta proteobacterium
ACACTTTTTAGTACCTTTTGTCTCGCTATGTTTCCAGGATGGCCTGTATTCTCCTGAAAAAAACGCGGTGTCAGTGTATGTTTCATACGTCATTACTGCTGTAATATCAAGCTATTACTTTATTTCAGCTTACAGAGATGTTTATCTCGACCCTGAAGGCAGCAGTGAAAAGTGCTCTTTTCTGTTTTTTCCTTGACCTCACCTGAGGCGTATGATAGGAAGATACTAACTATAATAGAGATACGTTTGCGCACTGAATAATATCAATAATTTTAATGTGCCACACTGTAGCAATGCATATAGCTCTCAGAAGCGTAAAAAAGGCCTTCCTCATGACGGGGAAGGCCTTTTTTTAGAGGACCTATGGCTGACAGCTTGACCAGGATTATCTTAGACAAACAGGACATAAATAGAACCCTCACGCGCATTGCCCACGAGATCTGGGAAAGAAACCGGGGGTTGGAAAATCTTGTACTTATCGGGATTCGCCGCCGGGGCGTTTCAATTGCCCACCGACTTTCCCGGAAGCTTCAAGAGATCGCAGGCATTTCTGTTCCGGTGGGAGCCCTTGATATAACCCTATACCGAGATGATTTTTCAGAGATTGATTCCCAGCCCGTTATTAAGAAGACAGAAATCCCGTTTTCACTAAAGGGCAAAAGAATTATTCTGTGTGATGATGTCCTCTATACCGGAAGAACTATTCGGGCAGCCCTGGACGGCATAATTGATCTGGGAAGACCCATGTCGATTCAACTGGCAGTGCTCATAGACAGAGGGCACCGTGAGCTGCCTATTCATGCCAACTATGTGGGGAAAAATATTTCCACAACAATAGATGAGCTGATTGAGGTTTTTCTGGAAGAGGATGACCATATTGAACAGGTTATCGTTATAAAAGGGCATAAGGATGGAACTCAGTAATAAAGACCTCCTTGCTATCCGTGACCTTTCCCCGGAAGAGATTCTGCTTATCTTAGATACTGCAGAATCGATGAAAGAAATTTCTACCAGAGATATAAAAAAGGTGCCCACCCTGCGGGGGAAAACGGTAATCAATCTTTTCTACGAACCAAGCACCCGCACCAGAACATCTTTTGAAATTGCCGGGAAACGCCTTAGTGCTGATGTTGTTAACATTTCCACTTCTACCAGCAGTACGACCAAGGGCGAAACGCTTAAGGACACCGGCAGGAATCTTCAGGCAATGAACCCGGACCTTATTGTTATCCGACATTCCTGTGCCGGAGCCCCCAAGATCCTTGCTGATACACTGCCCGCTTCTATTATCAATGCAGGAGATGGTGCTCACGAACATCCCACCCAGGCACTTCTGGATGCCTTTACCATCCGGGAAAAGAAGAAGACCCTGTCCGGAATTAAAGTGGCTATTATAGGAGATATAACCCATAGCAGGGTTGCCCGCTCAAATATTTTTCTGCTCCAGAAAATGGGGGCTGACATACGGGTATCAGGCCCGCATACCATGGTACCACCATTCATTGAAGAATTGGGGGTGTCCTTTATGCCTGATATGGAGGAGGCAATCCACGATGTGGATGTCATTATGATGCTCAGGATTCAACTGGAGCGGCAGCAGCATGGACTCTTCCCGAGCATACGGGAATACTCGCGGTTTTTTGGTCTCAATTTAGAGAAGTTAAAAAAAGCAAAGAGTGACGTGCTTATCATGCATCCAGGACCAATCAACCGGGGAGTAGAAATTGCTCCTGAAGTTGCCGATGGACCATACTCCATTATCCTCGATCAGGTCACCAGTGGCGTAGCAGTCAGAATGGCTCTTCTGTACCTCCTGATCGGGAAAGGAAACAGAGAGTCAAACTAGATGGCTCATTGGTAATTGTTCTGAGTGCCCCATAAAGAGAATTACTTCTACACCGGGGAACTACGTTTAAATTTATTAGTATCTGTTGACCGCTGAAGACTGTCAGCTAACAGTCATTTTTACAGGATTTTTCATGGTGCTTCTTATAAAGAACGGACGGGTGTTAGACCCGGCTTCAGGGCTGGATGATGTTGTTGACGTTCTGGTCGAAGGACAGAAAATAAGCACCATTGCAAAGGGGATTAAACCTTCTGCAAAGGATGTCACGGTAATTGATGCTGCGCATCTGGTTGTGCTGCCCGGCCTTATAGACATCCATACCCACCTTCGAGAGCCGGGACATGAATACAAGGAAACGATAAGAAGCGGTTCTCTGGCAGGGGCTGCAGGGGGGTTTACCAGCCTGGCTTGCATGGCCAATACCAACCCGGTAAACGACAGTGCTTCAGTAACAGAGTTTATTCTGGAGAAGGCTCGCAAAGAAGCATGTGTCAATATCTATCCGGTGGGAGCAATCACCAAAGGCCTTAAAGGGGAATCGCTGACCGAAACGGGAGACCTCAAAGCAGCAGGAGTTATAGCACTTTCTGACGACGGTCACTCTGTAAAAAATGCACAACTGATGCGGCGTGGCTTGGAATACGCTAAAAACTTTTCCCTTCCCGTGATCTGCCATTGCGAAGACCTTGACCTTTCTGCCGGGGGGGCGATACATGAGGGCACTACTTCTGCTTATTTAGGCCTGAGAGGAATTCCACCCATAGCTGAAGAAATAATGGTTGCACGGGATATCGCCCTTTGTGAATGGACAAAACACCCCATCCATATTGCCCATGTGAGCACAGCAGGATCGGTGCGTATTATCAGAGAGGCAAAGGCACGAGGAGTACCGGTTACCGCTGAAACAGCGCCTCACTATTTTACGTTAACAGAAGAAGCGGTTACCACCTTCGATACCAATACCAAAATCAACCCGCCGCTGCGTTCAGCGCGGGATGTGGAAGCTATAAAAGAAGGGCTGAAGGATGGGACCATTGATGTCATTGCAAGCGACCATGCACCCCATTCCTCGCTGGAAAAGGATGTTGAGTATGATAATGCTGCCTTTGGCATTATTGGATTGGAGACAGCTCTTCCCCTCACGCTGGCGCTTGTTTCCCAGAAAGTTCTTGACCTCAAACAGGCAGTAGGAAAACTATCATGTAATCCTGCTAAAATTCTCAACCTTAATAAAGGCTCTCTCCGAACGGGCGCAGATGCGGACATTACCATAGTTGATCTGGAGTCTGAGTTTACCGTTGACGTTACTGCATTCAAATCCAAGAGCAGGAACTCCCCCTTTCATGGATGGCGTCTTAAGGGTCACGCTACGCACACAATCGTATCCGGTACCATTGTTTTCCAGGCGAAAAACTGAGTTCTGTCAAATCGCTTGCGCTGATTCAGCCTTTCTCAGGTTACCTGAACTATTCTTTATAAAATCCACTTATACATTTGGGCTTGCAGGGAAAAATCTGATTTGTTAGACTGTCGGTCTTCATCCGGGACCTGATCATTGATGGTCAGGCCTTTGCATGGGAGAGCATGGCGTATGACAAAGCTGCTGATCGTAGATGATGAACAGGGAATTCGCGAGATGCTGGAGATATATTTTAAACGGGAAGGATATGATGTTACCACAGCATCAGATGGAGAAACGGCACTGGCGTACTGTAAAAAGACACCATTTGATGTTGTCGTTGCTGATATTAAAATGCCCCGCATGGATGGCATCAATCTGCTCAACCGGGTAAAAGAATTTTCCCCTGAAACAATTTTTATCATGATTACCGCCTTTGCTTCCTTTGAGACGGCAAAAGAATCCATGAAAAAAGAGGCTTATGATTATATTACCAAGCCGTTTGATGTGGATGAGGTAAAAAGAAAAATAGACGCTGCCCTTGCAAAGAGAAATGAAGAACTGCGTGTCAGCAGCGATGCAGGTATGGCAGTAAACACTTTTGATTCGGTGCCCGGGGCTTCGGCTTTTGAGAATTTGCTGGGACAAAGCGCTGAAATGAAAAAAGTCTTTGACACTATTCCGCGGGCGGCTCTGGCAAAAACCAATGTGCTTATTACCGGGGAAAGCGGAACCGGTAAAGAGCTGGTAGCAAAAGCGATCCACTATCACAGCCCCCGCAGGCAAAACCCTTTTGTAACCATTAACTGCGGGGGAATACCTGAGACGCTGTTAGAAAGTGAGCTGTTCGGCTATAAAAAGGGAGCGTTCACCGGTGCAGCAGTAAACAAGAAGGGATTCTTTGAGGTTGCCCATGGAGGGACCATCTTTCTCGATGAAGTTGGGGAACTCCCCCTATCACTTCAGGTAAAGCTGCTCAGGGTGGTTCAGGAAAAAACATTTACACCGGTCGGCGGGACTGAAGAAGTGAAGGTGGATGTTCGCATTATCTCTGCTACCAACAAAAACCTCGAGAAAAAGGTTATTGAGGGAACATTCAGAGAGGATCTGTACTACCGGCTCAATGTAATTCACATCCACATTTCACCACTTCGGGAGCGGAAAGAGGATATCCCCCTGATGGCAAACTATTTCCTGAAGAAATATTCACACGAGCTGGGGAAAGATGTTACCGAGATTTCATCCTATGCTATGGACTGTCTTTCCCAGTACCATTTCCCTGGGAATGTACGGGAACTGGAGAATATTATTGAAAAAGGGATTGCCCTTGCAAAAACAAGCATTATGCTTCCAGAAAGTCTTGAGCTTTCAAAGTTTAAAACAGAAGAACAGGAGAGAGCTAAACCCGAAAGTCCAAGTGTCCCCTGTATTCCTCCTGAAGGGATTCAGCTTGATGAGATACTGGAACGCTGCGAAAAAGAGTATATAGAAGAAGCTTTAAAAATCTCCAAAGGGTCTATCAGTGGTGCGGCAAAACTTCTGGGTATATCCTTTCGCTCCATGCGTTACCGTCTGGAGAAGTGCAAGCTTGATGAGCACACATTAAAGCAGTAAAATGTTTTTACGGTTATTTACGGGTAGTTAAACCAGATTAAAAAGCAGTTGCTCAGATGGGTGAAACAGCACAGGTATTAGATCTAAAAGAAGATTTACAAAAAAGGCTTCAGTGGCTCATGTTTTGTAGAGTCATTGTCGCCTCTTTTTTCCTGGGCATAGCTATTATTGCCCAACTCCAAAGGAGCGAATCATATCTTGCTCCGTATCTCATCTATTTGTACAGCCTCACTGCATGTGTCTACCTTCTCACCTTTTTGTACATTTTTTTAATCTTTACTACCAGGAATTTTAAGCTGCTTTGTTACCTGCAGATAATGGTAGATATCCTGCTCATAACAGTGCTTCTCTTTATAACGGGAGGAATAAACAGCATTTTCCCGTTTATGTACAGCATATCAATTATTGCTGCCAGTATCCTGCTCTACAGATTTGGCGGGATCCTTACCGCGACAACCGCAAGTTTTTCCTATAGCCTGCTTTTGAGCCTTCAATATAACCACATTATTCATCCCCTTCAAATATCCCCCTTTATTGCGAGAGGATATGCAGAAGAGCCGCTGGTTTATCCTCTTATTATTAACGTTACTGCTTTTTATCTGGTGGCCCTACTCAGCAGCTTTATTTCTGAGCAGGCTCGAAAATCTAAAATTCAACTGAAAGAAAAACAAATAGATATCAAAACCCTTGAAGCCCTCAATGAAAATATTATTCAAAGTATTAATAGTGGTCTTCTTACCATTGATACCCAGGACAGAATTATTACTTTTAACAGAGCCGCTGAGGAGATTACCGGGTTGTCACAATCGCAGGTATATTTAAAGCACATTGAAGAAATTTTTTCTGCAGCCATACGTTCCTCTGCAACCACACCTACAGATAAACAGGATCCGGCAATGGCACGATTTGAGGTGCATTTTACCCGGTCTGATGGAAAAGCCCTTCAGCTTGGATTTTCTTCGTCACTTCTAAAAGACGGCGCCGGTAATGAGATTGGTAAAATCTTAGTATTTCAGGATTTAACCCCATTAAAAGAAATGGAAGAGTATGTACGACGGATGGATCGACTGGCAGCAATTGGGCGGCTTGCTGCAGGAATTGCCCATGAAGTGAGGAATCCTCTGGCATCTATCAGCGGTTCCGTACAGGTGCTCAAGAAGAGCCTTCAGTTAAATGATAGTGATAAGCGCTTGATGGATATTGTGCTTTCCGAAAGCAATAATCTCAATCAGCTTATTTCTAATTTTATCCAGTTTGCCCGACCGGACAGACAGAAAAAGGAGCTCATCTGTCTTAAAAGCCTGGTTGATGAAACGTTACAGCTCTTTCAGAACAGCCCCGAGTGCAGGGATACCATTGAAATTAACTATGAGGTAGGAGAGGATATCCAGTTAGAAGCAGACCCACGGCAATTTAAGCAGGTGCTCTGGAACCTTCTTATCAACGCTACCCAGGCGATGGGTAATGATGGAGGAGAAATAACCATCCGGGCCGGTTACCGGGAAACAGGCGGTTCACCGTTTATCCCGTCACACCATTCCAATGCGAGCAGGCCGCTGTCTTCCCGCCAGGTTGAGATTATTGTTCAGGATACGGGATGCGGGATTGATGAAAATGAACAGGATAAAATATTTGATCCCTTTTATACCACAAAAGAACATGGAACAGGGCTCGGCCTTTCGATTGTATATAGAATTATTGAAGAACATGGCGGAAGCATTTCTGTCAAAAGCACAAAAGCTCAGGGAACTTGTTTTACCATCTGCCTTCCTCTCTAAACTGTGGTACCCTGGTAAATACATGGTGTTACAGGGTAATTAGATTAATACCTGTCCGAAGAAATCCGATAAATATTCCCCATGAACCTGACAAAGGAAACGGTAATAAAAATTATTCTGCTTATTATTATAGCTGGAGCTATATACATAAACTCTCTCAGCGGCGATTTCGTCTGGGATGACACATCGCTGGTTGCTGAAAACAGGGAGTATTTTGAAGATGTTGTCAATTTAACTCAGGTGTTTCAAAAGCCCTATTTTGAGGTGCCGTACTATCGCCCTTTTCTCCTGACATCCTTTTTCCTTGATTACACTATCTGGGGAATCAATCCGCGCGGGTTTCACATAAGTAATGTGGTGTTACATATTCTCAATACGCTGCTCGTCTTCGGGCTCATTTCCCAGCTTGGCTATTCCTCCAGCATATCTTTCTTTACGTCTGCCCTGTTTGCAGCCCATCCCGTCCAAACTGAAGCCATCGCATGGATAGCCGGAAGAAACGATTCCCTTATGGTCTTCTTTTTCCTTATCACATTCATTGGTATAGGTAAGGGGCGACGCCCACAGAGCGTACCCCGGAAAATATACTGGTATATTATTTCGTTTGCGAGCTTTGGATGCGCTTTTCTGACCAAAGAAATGGCTATCATATTTTTACCACTTCTTATACTCGCGGATTTTTTCTATCACCGAAGGGTTTGGGGCTCATCCGCCCGTTATGAAACGATTGCGGTGTATGGCGTGTGTACAGTAATTACCCTTGGGTTTATTTTTTTCAGGAGTCTGATTTTCAGCGAATTTCCCACGCGGCTTTCCTTTATCCCTGAAAATTTTTCAACAGCAATAACAACCCCTCTGGCTGTTTATACCTATTATTTCAAAGTGCTGTTTTTCCCTTTCAACCTCACGGTGGCCCCGTCTTTTTCTTTCTCCGGGACGGCACTACATAGCACTGCATTTATATTTGGAGTGTTTTTCATAAGCATTGCAGGGGCAGCGGTAGTACTGAAAAATGTTTTTAAAGAGGGTCTTTTTGGTATCCTCTGGGTGATTATTTATATTCTACCGGTTTCCGGTATTGTGTATACCGGAGTTACCATTCTGGAGCACCGGTTATATGGGGCAAGTATCGGATTTTGCCTTATGCTCGCTGCAGCCTGTCAGCGACTGTCTTACACTACCATACTAAAAAACAGCTCGCTGTGCAGACGCTATGGGTGGCAGGGAATTTTAATACTTATAGTGGCGGCCTATGCCTGTATAACGGTGGAACGAAACAAGGTATGGAAAGATGATGTTTCCGTGTGGAGTGATACGCTGAAGAAATCGCCGGGTTCCCTGTGTGCTTTAAATAATCTTGGTCATGCTCTAACTAAAAAGGGGAAATATGACCTTGCCATAACGCACTTAAACAGGGCCGTTACCATCAACCCGAAGGCTGAAAAAGTACATGGCAATCTGGGCTTTGCGTTTTATCGAAAAAAGGATTATCCAAAGGCGTTAGCTGCTTTTAAAAAGGTGCTGCAAATCAATCCGCGGTCAGCAGAGACATATAATAATATTGGAATGATTTCAAGAGACACCGGTGACTATAAAACAGCTTTTACCAATTTTCAAAAATCAATCGAGCTTAACCCCAAATTTGCGCAGGCATATATTAACCGGGCAAAGCTCTACATGGGGCAAGGAGAAAAGATAAAAGCGATTGCTGATTATCAGGCAGCGCTAAAACTGGCTCCCCATAACAGATCCGTTCTCAATGCTCTCGGGCTGTATTATGTGGATATGGGGCAATCAGACAGGGCTTTTGAATACTATCGCAGGGCACTGAACATTGATCCCGCTAATTATGAAGCGCTTAACAATAGTGCGCTGTTATATATAAGGCTGAGAGACTATGAAAAAGCCTATCCGTTTCTTGAAAAAGCAATTGCTATTAGTCCGGATTTTCCTGAGCCCCATTTAAACCTGGGGATAGTTTTTTTTAATACCGGTAAAATTAATGAAGCAATTGGCGAATATACAAAGGCACTTAGTATAAACCCTGACTATATAGAAGCGCACTTCAATATTGCCACCGCCCTGCTCCTGATGCCGGACAAGAAAGAGCAAGCTTTGTATCACTTCAAAAAGGTGCTTATATTGAAACCAGATTATAAGCAAAAAGACTTGGTAGAAAAAACCATTGCAGTCATTAGCAAAAAGAGCAAATGACAAATTTCGGCTCTTTGTATGACAAAAATTGTCACTGCCCTTCCCGTTGCAGACGAAATTGTTCAGCGAGTTTTGCTGTAGTTATACGTAAATACATTATTAATTTATTGCATAACAAGCTTGGCACAGAGATTGCCATTAAAAGTGGTCAAAGACTACAATTTATGAAAACAAAAAAATGGCAAGAAGGAGAGGGGAGGTGAAACGGTAAAAAAAAGATATTAAAGAAAAACTGTTTTTAATTAACTATTAACAAACATTTAAATTGGAGGTATTTACAATGCTTTTAAAAACGAGACATGAAAAAGGTTTTACCCTTATTGAATTGATGATCGTCGTGGCAATCATTGGTATTCTTGCTGCCATTGCAGTTCCTAACTTTATTGCTTACCGTGATAAATCACGCATTGCAGCAGGTATCGGCACTTCCGAGTCAATCAGAGGTGCACTTGCCGGTTACGCAGCAACCTCAACGGGAAACCTTTTCCCGGCTACGCTCGCAGACTGGGCTGCGCTGAAAGGAACCTGCAATGAAAACGGAGCTACATTAAAAGATATGGACGTGCAGGGCTTTTCAGCATTTGTTTATCAATCACGGTCAGCTATTGGTGCAGGAGACCCAAATGAACCGGGCAACTATCTCATTACCTTAACCGTATCAGGTGTATCTGGTACATTGACCGGTGCCAAAATCGAAGTAAGCCCCTCTGGCATTGAAAAATGGACTTATTAATACTACTGATTACCGATTGCTGATAGCCAACCATTCATGTATAAAAGAGCAGAAGCTGATTTAAATTAAGCTTCTGCTCTTTTTATATTATATAATAGATAGGGAACAGTCTTTGATAGTGCAGACATTATTTGCCGATGCTGATCATAAAAATAAAAACAATGATTTTGGAATTATAGATACCATAATCAAAATCTGCCTTTTTTTTATTCTTGCCGGTGTCCCGCTTATAATAAATCCGTTTGCTTTTGACTACTGGTACAAGCCCAAAATTGATTCAATTTACTGTCTGCTCATAATTCTTGCTATTGCAGCAGGTATTAAATATATTTCCCTTAAAAAAAACCTGCCGGTAAAAGGTAATCCGCTTATTATTCCTCTGATCATATACGGGATAGCAAGTGTTGTATCAACCATCTTCTCGATAGATACAACGATTAGCATTTATGGTGACCTGTTCAGAGAAGAAGGGATCTTCACCATTATTTCCTACCTTATAATAACCATTATTTTTTCTACGGTCATTGCATCAGAAGATCAGCTCCATGCTCTGCTCAGAGGGCTCCTTATATCCGCCGCACTGGTATCATTATATGCACTTATGCAGTATGCAGGCTATAACCCTACCGAGCATTTTATACCGCAATTCAGGGGGGTTGAAAATCGGCCCGGCAGCACCATCGGCAATCCTAATTTTCTTGGCAAATTTCTGGTTCTCATCGTGCCGCTATTCATGGTGAAGTATATTATAACTGAGAAGCGCACTGAAAAGCTGCTTTTACTGACGGGGTGCAGTATTTCCCTTGGCGCTCTTATTGTCACATTCACCAGGGCAAGCTGGTTCAGCTTTTTTATCAGCCTGGTAGTGCTGGGGGTTTTACTGAGGGCAAAAATATCATGGCGTAATCAAAAGGGGCTCTGGGCACTACCAGTTTTTATTCTCTGTTTCATTGCATTTGTAGAGTTGCGGTCTCCTGCACAAAAAACGACACCTGACCAAAAGGTTATGCCAACGATAAGCAAAAAAATAGAGACCACGTTTGATGTAAAGCAGGGGGGCATAGGGGGAAGGCTGTATCTGTGGGAAAAAGCTCTTATGGTTATTAAAGAAAGACCATTGACAGGATACGGACTGGATACTCACGGCATAGCCATGCAACGCTTTAATCTGGAATATGCACGGAAATTTGCACATTCTGGGATTCTTGACCGTGCCCATAACAATTACCTGGATATTGCTATTGCCCAGGGGATGATTGGCCTCTTTGCCTACCTCTCTATTATAGTAACCTTTGTAGTCTGGCTCATAAAGGCACTGCGAGCAGAGGAACGCCCGGAACAGAAGATACTGTATTGCGGTATTTTCGCTGCGGTTTGCGGCTACCTGCTGAACGATTTTTTTATATTCAGCGTTGTCTCTGTCTCCCCCACCTTCTGGGCATTACTGGGAATAACTGTTTCAATGAAACGGCTTGCTACAGGGCAGGCCTGAAAGCTCACCATTCAAAAGTCATTGTTAGAAAATATTTTATATAAGCGTGTTCTATGAACGCACCTGGTGCAAAACCACTCACAATCCTTTTTATTATTCGATATTTCCATCCCTATATCGGTGGCATGGAGAAGAAGACGTTAGGCCTTGCCTCAAAGCTGATGCAACGTGGGGTACCCGTTGAGGTTGTGACCAGCAGATTTTACGGAACTTGGCCGCAACATGAACTGGTTAAAGGTGTCTCCGTTTGCAGGCTACCGTCGCCCCGAATTAAAATTATTGGTGCTTTTGTTTTCCTTATATCCCTGTTCACGTATCTGCTTAAGAATAGATCCCGCATTGCAATTATCCAAACCTTTCAGGTTGGTTATTGTTCAGCTGTGGCCATTCTGATAGGGAGAATTCTTTCTAAGCCTACGCTGCTCAATCTTGCATGCAGCGGCAGAGGAGGCGATATTTACAGACATACAAGAACCCCGTGGGGGAGGGTATTCCTCCTGTTGTGCGGTTATGCCTCGCGGATTGTTATTTTAAACAGGGAAATGCTCCAGGAACTGCAAACCATTTCCTATAATCCTCACCGCGTGGTATATATCCCCAATGGGGTTGATCTGACGATTTATTGTGAGTCTTACGAACGGGAATCTTTAAGAAAGCAGCTGGGAATAACTGAAGAAAAAGTTATTCTCTATACCGGACGGCTTGCCCGGCAGAAAGGCCTCGAGTTTCTTATACATGCTTTTGCCAGCCTTTCGGTGGTTATACCGGTAAAGCTCTATATCATGGGAAGCGGACGCGAGCTCCCCAGACTAAAGAGGCTTGTCAAACAGTATGACGCAGAACATCGAATCAAAATCCTCCCCGCGGTTGAAGAGGTGGTTACGTATCTGCAGATTGCTGATATTTTTGTAATGCCATCATTGTATGAAGGTCTGTCTAACTCAATTCTGGAGGCTATGGCATGTGCAGTTCCTGTTGTCGCAACACGGGTTGAAGGAAATGTGGGGCTCATTGAGGATGGCGTCACCGGGGTACTGGTGTCCCGCGACCATCACCAAAACCTGACCGCTGCCCTTACCTTTCTTTTGGAGCATCCTGATAAGGCCAGGGAGCTCGGACTCAAAGCGAAACAGGCAGTCCATGAGAAATATGACTTGCGGATTGTTGCAGAGCAGTATCAAGCCCTGTACAGCACGGTAACCCAGAAAATCGCGCGATGAGAAAAAATGCCGTCCCCATACTTCTGTTAACGTTTATTGCCATTCTGTACTTTGCGCCGGTTATTTTTTCCCACAACACATTTATTGCGCGCGATATTTATATCTTTTACAACCCTAAACACTTTTTCGCCGCAGAAAACATAAAGGGAGGGACCATTCCCTTGTGGAACCCGTATCTTGCCTGCGGCATTCCTTTCCAGGCAAATGTCCAGAGCTGTATTTTTTATCCCTTAAGCAGTATCTATTATCTGCTCCCCTTTCAACTCGGTTATAAATATTTTATCATCGTGCACTACCTGCTTGGAAGCTTGTTTATGTTTTTTCTGATGCGGGAGTGGGGCTGCAGCCGCTATGGTTCACTGTTTGCCAGTGTAGTGTTTGCGTACGGGGGATATCTTGCATCAATTCTTGACAATGTGTGCTTCCTTGCTGCAGCTATCTGGCTTCCGTTTATTTTATTATTTCACCACCGGGCACTGGCGACGGGGTATTTTCTCTATTCCCTTGTCACCGCTTTAGGTATTGCCCTTCAGATATATGCAGGAGACGCATCATTTTATGTGGTGTCAACATTTCTCTGCATAGTACTGTATACGCTTTTCTGGCCGGCAATGAACCATAGTTCCCATCCGTCCACAAGTCGGCTGAGGGCCTGGGGATTATTGTTGTGTGCCATCACAGCAGGGCTTCTTCTTGCATCAGCTCAGCTTGTCCCTATGGTTGAACTGGTTATACATTCAACCCGTTTTGAAGGGCTGCGGTATGAGACGGTAGTGAAATGGTCCTATCATCCCCTTGAGTTTTTTCAGCTGCTCGTTCCCTATATTTTTGGCTCAACCGTTCCTGAAACACGATGGTTCGGGCAGTTGTGGCTGGACACGTTATATATTGGTATCTTCCCTCTGATGCTTACGGTGTTATATGTCTGCTATTGCAGAAGGCGTATAAACTATTTTTTATTTACCTTCCTGTTGTGCGGATGTTTTTTCGCCACCGGTGAGCATAATCCGCTTATTTTTTATTGCTATCAATTCATTCCCGGGATGAAAATGCTCCAGTACCCGGTTAAATTCCTGTTCCCTGTCGCTTTTTCTCTGTCAGTAATGGCGGGGATGGGAGCCGCGTATCTCATGGATGACCTGAAGTACGGCCCCGCAGTAACGAGATATCTGCTGGGCTTTGTTCTGTTGCTTTGTTTTTTAGTGGGGGCTCTGGTGGCAGGAATGATGTTCAAGCAGCAGATATACGGATATTTTCAGAGTATCTACCCAAACACACCCTATTATCTCAGTATCCAAAAGGAATGTTTCATACTTTTTTTCAAGGGCCTGTCGACATCTGTTCTGATCTTCGCACTGGTTTTTATGGTTATGGGCGGGCTGTTTACCGGGAGATTAAGAAGACCACTCAGCCGGTATATACTATTTGGAATAATGCTTGTTGATCTGGCAGTTATCGGGAAACCCCGGGAACCGTATGTGCCGGAATCACTTATGACTCACAGCAACCCTACCGTTGAGTTCCTTAAAAACGATGCATCCCTTTATCGCACCTTTTCTCTTTCCTATGTTGCAAACCAGCGCAGCTTTCTGCATCTCTTTAATGTTAATTTTGAAAGACTGTACCAGGCATTTCAAGAAGAGCTGCTGCCAAATTTGAATATGTATTATCACATCTCCTCGGCAGATGAATATACCGAGATACTTAATAAAAAATTTTACCACATCTTCAATCCGGTGCAGACCTCTTTTGAGTCTGAGAAGCTCTCCCCGGAGGCACGGACGTATCGGGACAAAATCTTAAACCTGCTTAATGTAAAATATATTATCAGCCCGTTTGCCATTAAGGAGTCCGACTTCAGGCTCATTCGGGAAGGTCCTATAAAAATTTATGAAAATCCCGGCTGTATGCCGCGGGCGTTCTTTGTGGAAAAACTGCAGCTGGTTGAAAGCGAAGCAGAGGTGCTGCGCAGCATGAATCAGGCGTCATTTGACCCGCAGAACATGGTTTATATTTCCAAAAAAGAAGCGGAAAAACTTCAGGGACAATTTATCCCCTCCTTTGCTGCCCCCGGACAGAAGCCTTTTACCGGCTCCGTCAGGTTTATTGATTATCAAACAAATTCCATTTCGCTGAAAGCACAGTTAAATAAAGCACGATTCCTGGTTATCTCTGACAACTATTTCCCCGGCTGGAGAGCATACGTTGATGGAGTGGAACGGCCCTTGTTGCGGATAGATTATACGCTCCGGGGATTGCTTCTTGATGCAGGCGAGCATGACATCACGCTGGTGTATTGGCCGCTAAGCTTTGTTATCGGTGTCAGCATTTCTTTGATAACAGGGTTCATGATGGTGGTGAGCATCCTCGTACTGATAAAACAGGGAAGGCTTTCTCCATGCAGGCAGGGCGCCAACCCGGCACACGCTGATAATAGGGCATGCCGTTGAATCCAGCACCGTGGCAGACCGTATAAAACATGAAGAATAGTCATACAGCGTATTACCGGTATATCGTATGGGGCATAATAGCTCTGATTGTTTTGTTTGTGGTTGCCCTGCGCCTGCAACTGCTCTCCCTGCCCCTTGAACGCGATGAGGGTGAGTTTGCCTATATGGGGCAGCTTATGCTGCGGGGGATTCCTCCCTATCAGATGGCATATAATATGAAGCTGCCGGGAATTTATGCAGCCTACGCACTTATCATGGCGGTATTCGGACAAACCGCTTCCGGCATCCATCTGGGGCTCCTGCTTGTCAACAGTGCCACAACTCTCCTGGTTTTCCTTCTGGCAAAGCGCCTGTGCGATACCTTTGCGGGCCTTAT
>CAIYCZ010000037.1 GCA_903924805.1 uncultured delta proteobacterium
CAGAAAGCAGACAGTCAGCTTTCTCATGGGTTAAAAATCTGAGCCGCTTATCATCAAACCGTGCCGCCAGATAATATTTAAAAGAGGAAGGTAGAAAAAAACAGGGGGCAGCACCGTGAAAGATGCTGCCCCCTGTTTTTTGATTTGGATAGCCAATTATTTATTTTTTACCTAATAACCACACTCACCGGTCCATACTGTGTGAACTCTCCTACATTGTCTATTTCTTCGAGCTTATAATAATAGGTTATAGAATGATTCACATCAGTATCCATAAATTGATATGAAGAGCCGGTTGCAGGGCTTCCTTCAGCTGGTATAATCTGGGTATTTATCATAACATAATCATCATCAGATGGTTTCTGGTAAAATCTGCTGCGAGGAATTGCTGCACGATAAATATTAAAGCCGGCACTGTCAACTTCACTTTCCGTAACCCAGCGCACTGCTACTCCATTATCTGACTTTACCGCATTAAAAGAAGCTAACGTGATAAGGGTAGCATTGTTTTCGCAGGGCGGGTGAAGAGTTGTCCGTGGTACGCAGGTGGCTCGGGACGTAAGCCAGGGCGCATAGTTAACCAGCCCAAAAATCTTGGATGACGGGTCTGCTGCAGTACCCCACCAGTTTGCTGTGGCATCCACTGTGTTACTATTCCACGTATCATTATACAATCCATAGGCAACATTATTTTCAATGTTGTTTCCCTTGATAATGGGCTGTGCGCTCAAGAATATATATATGCCATGGCGCATATTATAATTAATATCATTATACTCAAGTGTCGGCTTAATAATTTTACTTCTGCCTTCCATTGCTATACCGTTCCCGTAAGAATACCTGACTGTAGTGCATCTGACTGTTGCAGAAGCATCGTAGAAGTATATATTTGCTCCGCTGGTAAGCCCGCCGTATTCTACAATGCAGTGCTCCATGATACTGGAAGGATTTGCCATCCAGCTAAAGTAGATACCATTCCAGTCTCCTGGACTTGGTGTTGCTTTATTTGAAGTAAACAGTATCGGTTTATCTTCAGTACCGATAGCGCACAGGGTGCCGCCAGAATCCGTACTGATCTGAAAGCCGCCGCCGGTAAATTTAATAACAACTCCCGGATCAATGGTAAAGATGGAGTAGTTATTGACCGTAATGCTCCACTCGCTGATGTACGGGATGCCAATATCTTTCCAGTGCCGATCTGCGGTAATCATGCCGGTACCTGTGTTAATTGCCTGAATACCATTGCCGCTGAAGCTGTTAGTCGTGTCGATATCCGGCAGATTGCCGGGAGAATCTACCGATAACGGGTAGCGCGCATTATTATTAAACTGGTTATGGCTTAGCGGTGTTCCATATGCTGGTATACCGGCAAGATAGATACCATCCTGTTTAGATTCGCGAATAATGCAGTTGCTGATGGATGGAGAAACTAAGTTTAAGTAAACATTGCTGCCCCGGTAAGATCCGCCATATTCAATGATGCAGTGCTCAAGCCTGCTTGCCGGGCTTGCATTATAATTAAAATAAATACAGTTCCAGTCTCCCTTTTGGGGAGTGGTACTATTTGAAGTAAAAATAACCGGGTTTGCTTGTGTGCCGGCAGCAATAAGGGCCGGGCTGCCAAACCAGCCAATAAACATTCCTGTAAAAGGGCCATTAAATTTTACAACTACCCCCTCATGAATGGTTAGTGTTGCATTAACCATAAGTTCTATATTTACTATGTATGGACTACCGGAAGCATCCCAATCTGTGTCTTGATAAATATGCTGATTAATAATGGTGTCACAAAAGCCCTTTTGCATCCACCCACCGGATAACACCACACAAAATATTATTAACAATCCAATACGTTTTTTCATTAGCAGAACATCCTTTCAAACACAGTAGTAACTTAGCGTTAAACTATTCGTATTATTATTTAGATTTATTAATTATATACGATTATAAAAATTCGTCAAGATATTATTTTTGGTAGTTTTAAAGCATAATTCGACATTTACGGCAATTTTCTTTAATAAAATAGCCTGATGGAGAAGGTAAAAAAAAGCAGGGAATCAAACTACTCCCTGCCTTTAATCCAGCACGGCCTGATTAATTTACAGTTATAAAGTTAGATAACCTTATGTTTAAGCTGTTCTGCAACCTCTGGGAGGTCAAGCTCTGCCAGCTTTTCTTTTTTTAAAAAACCTGTTGCCCTGTCCCAGCCTCTCAGCTCATAGTATTCATCTTTTAACAACTCAAACTTCTCTTTGTCCACTGCTTTTCCCTTGCGCGAGATGATTTCATCCCCGGCTCCGGGAAGCAGCAGCTGCGGGTTGTGCATGCCGAACACATCCATAATCGGCTCTTCGCGCTCTATGAAAAGTCTTTCCGGCAGGCAGTCATCAACCCTGCCCTTCCTGCCCTCCCTGAGCATAAGCGCCCGGTTCAAATTAAATATCCTCTCTGCGGTGCGCTCCAGCTCGGCACCGCTTATCTCTTTGCCGGTGACTGCGGAAAGCAGCTGGCTGTCCAGGGTAGGATCTCCCACATGATCTGCAGAGCCCGCATTATCGTAAATAGGCCATACAAAATCACACAGTATCAGCGATTCTTTCGCGTATTCCCGGTGCTGTATCTTAATAGCCGCAAGCGCCTTTCCTTCATGTGTTGAGAAATCCACCGCAGCTTCGCTACCCCAGAACTGCCGACTGATCTTTCTCAGCACCTCAGTGGATACATAGGACTTTTCACCCCCGCTCGTATGCCACAGAGCCCATTTCGTCGGCGCGGTACACACTTCATGGAGTTCTGTTATAGGCGGGCGCTGCTCCACGGCATATAACAGCGCTGACTGGGGGAATACCTTCGGCCCATAGGGAAACATACGCAGCTCTTTTGCGATCTCTTCTGACGCCCTGCCGGTCTTTTCCGCTGCTATGACAACTCCCTCGGCAAGAAGATCTCCGAATCCTTCCCGGCGTGCTATTTTCTGAAACATTGCTTCCAGAAATTCCAGGCTCCCCATAGTGTTCATTTGCAGCCCTGTATCTTTTTCTGTCAGTATGCCCTGCTCATAACACTTCTCCATCCACATCAGCAGAAAGACGATCTCCAGAACGCACAGGGAATAGTCGTTTGCCATGGTGGTGGCAATAAAGCTTGACTCTGTCACTTCCTTGTGCAGCTTCCGGTCCCACAGGCTGTAGAATAACGGCGTCTGGCACTTGCGTATGCCCTCGTTGCCGGCAGCGCTCCTGTGCAGCGAGCGCCAGCACCCCATGGGGCAGCCATGGCAATGGACCTTTTTTTCAACGGTCGAGCCGGGAAGCGCGATCGGGTTACCGTACAGATTAAAGTAGCCCGGGCCGGTCATCTCTTTTATCCTGGCGCGTATGCGCTGTATCCGTGCCGCATCTGCTACCGGTATTTTTCCGGTTCCTGCCGCGGCTATCGCTTTCAGGTTTTTTGCGCCCATGACGGAGCCAAAGCCACGCGACCCGCTTCCCGCAACGTCAGTCAGAATAATCCCGATGCGGGAGCCGTTTTCTGCTCCAGGCCCGATGCTTAACAGCTTTACCTTTTCTCCCTCTTCGTTTCTGATACGTTCCCGAGTTTCACTGTTCATGAGGCCCCGGAGGTGCCTGGCGTCTTTAATTTCAACATGTGCATCGTGTATGCTTACATAGACCGGGCTGCTTGCCCTGCCGGTAATGACGATGCCGTCAAATCCCGCCATTTTTAATTCTGCACCGAAGAAGCCGGACATGCTGCCGCTGTAAAATGTCTCCGGATACATGAGCGGGGATTTCCCGCAGATAACCCACCGGGACGCAGCAGGTGCTGATGTTGCTGCCAAAGGTCCAGTCATAATAATAAGCGGATTATCCGGATGAAAAGCATCTTTGTCCGGGGAAGCCTCATCCCAGTAAATTTTTTCTCCGATACCAAGCCCGCCAATAAAGCGGTCGCTATACTGTTCGGTTTCTATCAAAGCTATTTTCTTTTCGCTCAGGTCAACCCGAAGGATTTTTCCTGTCCAGCCAAACATACTTTCTCCCTCCTAATGCTACCAGTCATTATGTGTCCGCCAGGACGGCTGTTTCAGTTAAAATATAATATTGTTTCAACAGGTATTTAGTGTCAAGGCATAAATAGACGGATACTATTTTAACTTAATTTTTCTATTAGATAATAATTCTATCTTAATGTTATTTCTAACAATTTAATGTGTCCTGCTGGAGATAGTTTTCCCCATTATAAGAAATATAATACTTGTTATATTTAACATGCTTACCAGTAAACAGGTCGTATATATACCGGCAAGCGGCATGAGTATAGTGCCCGTTAAAATTGACCCAATGCATGCACCCAGATGATCTATTGAATCTACCCAGCCTGCCATAGAACTGCTGTTGTACCCATTGTCAATGAGCACATGGCTCACCAGAGGAAATTCCACACCGGTTAAAAACCCTGCCCCAAGCACTATAAAAAAATATATATATCCAGTTACATCTATTAACCCGGCGCTTACTCCTGGTATCCAGTTTGAATCCTGCATTAAACGCAGCCCCGAAATTATAAAAGGTATAGTAGCAGCATACATGCAGATGAGAAGTTCAAAAATTATAAGGGTTTCTATGGTACACTTATTACCATGTTTTATCTGCTGCTTCATCCAGTACCCGCCAAGCGCAAGTCCCAGCATAAATAAGGCGACAATAATGCCAATCATCTGATAAATATATCCGTACATGTTCTGAAAGTAATAAATAAGCACCAGTTCCAGTGCCATTCCTGTAAAACCGGTAGTTCCAATAGCCCAGAGACAGTTAAAAAAAATGCTGCCCTTTGCCTTTGCCTTTACCCTTGCCATAGTTCTGATCCGTGCAAAACAAAATATCGCGAGCAGCAATAACAGCCACCATACCACCCTTCCCTTCATGTGTTGAAAAAGATTCAGGTCATCCTTCTTCGCTGTAACTATTTCCCATAAAAGAAGGTTATAAAAATAGGTGACGGGCTGATCGTCAGTATTTAAAAGAACTTCTTGTGTCCCGGATAGAGCATGCTTAATAAAAGCAACCCGCTCTTTCTGGAAAAGTCCCTTGAAAAGCTCAGGCGAAAATGATGCGGTGTGGATGTTTCGATCCTGATAACGTCTGGAAAGTATGTTGTAATCTGCGGTAAAAAGATCAGGCTTTCCCCCGGCAAAAAAATAATTTTTATCACCTGGCGTAACAAGCACGAAAGGAAAGATTGTTTGCAGTCCTTTATAGAGAGAACCGGCATACTCTGAAACTTCTTTCCCTGCATAATTGGGTGAAGAGGATATGCCAATAACCATGAATCCGTTTTCGCTAAGAACCCTTTTAACCTCTTTAAAAAAATCTACGGTATAAAACCGGTTGAGAGCAGCAGTGGAAGGTTCAGGCGTATTGATAACAACTATGTCATAGCGTTTTTTACACTCCTTGATATAGCGGCGACCATCCGTAAAAATAATTCGCACCCGCTTATCCTCAAGAACTCTTAAATCCTGTGCTGCAAGAACCGGCCTGATCAAATTAAGAAGTTTTGAGTCAATCTCTAAATAATCAAATGTTTTTACGGGATGTTGCAATATTTCTTTCATAATTCCGGTTAAGCCATCACCTATCAACAGAACGCTTTTTGGGTCAGAATGCTCACACAAGAAAAGATGTGCCTTAAAAGCCGACTGGTATTCATCAGGATAATTCCCACACAATTGACCATTGCTAAAAATACTGTATTGTCCTCCGCCTTCAGCCAGAATATTATTCTGATACCAGGAATCCTGGGAACCTATCAGCCGAAGTTGCGTGTTAAATGTTTCCCAGCGCTTTTTAATGCTATAATCTTCCATTCTATTCATCAGACCGGCTGCCAGGATAAAAAGCATGCATCCTGACAGAAGGGGCAAAATCACCTTCATTGCTCTTAGCCATCTGCCTTCATTACGATTAGCAATAGCGCACCAGCATACCGCCCAGATCATGCATGCGATTGAGCCAAACACCTGCAGCGGGCGATAGTCAGGAATCAGCACAAAAGAAATAATGCTTCCTCCGGCAAGACTCCCTATTGATTCCCATACATAGACCCACCCGATGCTGATGGCAGCTTTATTATTCTGAAAGGTGGCTGCCTTACAGGCAACCGGGAATATAAAACCTATCATTAAGCTGAACGGGCATACCGTAATGAAGGCCCCCAGTACCATTTTACCCAGGGGAATGTACTCCCCCGGCGGCACTGCAAGCAGCCTCCGAAGTATCCGCATAACAGGTAGTACCATGAAGGGAGAAAAGGTGAGAATAATGAGGGATAGTGAGAAGGCAGTCCAGATATACTGCACCTTCTTAGTGAGCCTTCCAGAAAAGACCGCACCTGCGGCAATACCTGCAAACCAGCATGAAAATATAACGCCGATGCACAACTCATTTCCAAAAAACAAGACCAGCAGCTCGCGTATAAAATATATTTGAGCACCGATGGAGTACGCGCCTATAAGGATTAACAGTAAGGAGAATAAAAAGTAAGCCATACGCTCAGGTTTATTAACACGAATCTTATAATAAAGCTAATTCGTGCACAGACAAGTTTATATAACGTAAAAGCTTTCAATGTACAAAATATTAAGACTGACATTTTTTCAATATACCTTGACACGGCATTGTCTGCCATGTAAAAATTTAATTTGAACCGTTTAGCAAACAATATAAAACCACAGAGAGGAGGCCGCATGAAAGTTCTCGGGATTTGTGGAAGTTTCAGAGATGAAAGCAATACCAATAAGCTGGTCAAAAAAGTGGTAGATTCCTGCGGATGTGAAAGTGAACTCATATACCTCGCACAGACAGACATTAAACCCTGCACCGGTTGTGCACACTGCATGATGAATGATGGTGAATGCATTATCAAGGACGGGATGCAGGATATTTATGAGAAGCTTTTAAAAGCAGATGCCCTGGTTTTTGGCGCACCTACTTATTTTCTGGACGTCTCAGGTGCTGCCAAGTGTTTTATTGACCGGAACATGGCCCTTTACTATCGCGGCATCGGGCCTGATGCTGAGATAGAAGTTCTCGGGAAGCGGCCGCTCGCAGGAAGGCCGGCGGTAGCCATAACAACCGTTGCCGGCGGCGGACATGAGCGGACAATAGAAACACTTAAACTATTTCTTGATTATTGTCATAAAATGAAAATTGTAGCAGAGATTGCCGAGCCTGTCGGCATGAATGATGTGCATGATATGCCGGATGTGATGAAGCGGGCTGAGGAGGCGGGTAAAAGGCTTGCTGCTGCATTAAAAAAATAACCGCACTATACAGAAATCATGGTTTAGAATAAAAACATGATCCAATGTTACCGGTCAAAAAATATATCCAGTGCCCGTGTAACACCGCTCTCTTTACCAAACAACACCTTGTAGCCTTTGACCCCGGGATCGTGATCAACTACCGTTTTTAAATATTTTTCAAAATCATTTTTTGCTTGGTCAAGCACAGCACCTGAAAGAGCTGTAGTCTTTTCAGTAAGGTCAAGGAACAGATTAAGATATTCACGGAAGATCCCCAGGGCATCATCATCCTTATCTTCTGTAATCCGTGCCTGGCATGCAGCTTTCGAGAAAACACTCTGAATCTCACCCCGCACAGCCCCCGATTCCTTAAGTAATGAAGGGTACCGGTCTCTTATCTTTAGCATCCTGTCAAAAAGCACTGTGTCATCATGCTTCCCTTCATCTCCAGCCCGGTGAATATCCGCCATAAACATGCGCTTTTCCCCCATGATCACCGCCTCGCAGGAAAAGACCGGAAGATCAAGCTCAATGCGGGGGCGCAGAAATGTTGAGCGCACTGCAAGATAAAAAGGGAAGTCTATTTTCAAAAGCACCACCCGGGAAAACTGCTCAGAGCTATAGACATCTCCATCAACTTTAACCAGGCCAAGAGTTCTTCGGGCACGCTCAGGGAAAGGGTATTTCAAGGATACCTGATTGAGCGAGAATTTTCTTTTTATCTCCGCTAATGCAACTGTATGAATATCTCTTAGATGTGCCATAACCCCCTCCTGAGCTATCCTTAAGTTAAAAAGCTTGCAGGCTCTCTATCCTGCAAGCTTTCAAATACCATCGGTACCCCGTTGCGTAAAAAGCATGCTGCGCGAGCACCGTATAGATTACGCAGCCTTCTTTCCTATCGCTTTTAATCTCGCCTTTTCTTCTGGCGCACGCCTAAATGTTATAACGCCTTCAAACGGGCACGCCTCCATGCAACTGAAGCAGAGGCAGCAGGTTGCCGGCATTTCATTGTCCTGATTGCGAATATCAATGTAGAACGGACAGACTTCTTCTGCCTGACATTTTTTGCACTGCTTGCACTTTTGTCTGTTGTAGCGGATGCGCCACATGCTGCCATGGGCCGCAATACCGCGGTAGGATGACAGCCAGCAGAAATGAGTACACATCTTTCTCCATGGCAGCAGCAGCGAGCCGATAAAAAGACCGTACATGAAGTATATGGGATACCAGAGGTCTCCGGTCAGGTCGAAGACGGTCTCGCAGAAAAACATGGGGAACCAGGATAAAAGCAGGGTGAACGGGAAATACGGGGCATTCTTATCTATTTCACCGCTTACGTACATAGCACTGGACTTGCTTTGTTCATCAATAGCCCTGGGCAGTTTCGGAATCGGCCGCGGGTAGGTCATATTCTTAAACAGCCCGTCCTGAAGTGTCGCATTGGGGCACAGCCAGCCGCAGAGCACCCTGCCGAAGAGAAACGGTAAAATTGCGACCGTAACCACATGAAACATGCCCCAGAAAAAAAGAGCTACATTTGATCCGTAGATGAACGAATAAGCGGTGAACACCGCGTAGATCATGAAAACCGTTATCTGCGTAAAAATGCGGAAGCTAATTACCTTGAGGCGCTCTTTTTTAGGCGGCTGCTCCTCGGTTGTGCCGAAGATCAGCAGCAGGTACGGGATTAAGCTTATAATGAGTGTTATCAGGAAATAAAATGCGTTCTGGCCGCTCGGCTGCTTCTCCAGGAGCACCGGGTAGGTGAATGCACCGATCACTGCCGGAAGCAGCCACAGGTGTGCTGCAAGGCGCGGACGAGCGTTGAAATATTTCTGGTGCAGCAGATTAAAAAATCCTGCCGCGAGCGCGAAAAAAATCCCCGGCTGTATAACCTTTGTCCCGAACAAGCCATACATGTACACGATTATCGCAGCCCAGAGCGCATATTTATTTATATTTACAAAACGCTGTTTTGTGAGTGTCATGGTCAGTCCTCCTTTTAGTGATGGGCAAGAGCCTGTTGAAGTTTGGGCAGAAGCGCCTGCCATTCACCCGGAGATATCAGCAGCCCGAGGGCCAGATAGACCACCATAAAGCCGATGCCCACGCCAACCACGCCGTAACGCCTTCCCCTGCTGACCCCGGTACGCCTGCCCATCATCCACATGGCGGTCAGATAGAAAAGACCACCAATCATGATATTGCCCCGGGAGCTGCTCACCGTGCTTGCATATAGCGCATCAGGCATCTGCGTGCCCAGATTTTCCACCAGTGTTTTAATCGCGTGAGAGAGCGTTCCGTTCAGCACAGCGATCGGGATCAGGGATACCGAGGTGAAACGAAGTGAATCTATGTATTTTCTGTCGCGCAGTACAAAATGCATGACCAGCGCCAGCAGCGCTACAACAACGAAACCGACGATGGCACCTGACATCGTAGAAAAAAACCTCTGAATGTTGGCGTTGTCCGTCTGCATTATTCGTTTAAAAAATTCCGCTATATCTATAAGAAACGGCGGGAACATTGCGCGGAACAGGTCCAGCGTTTTAGCATCAGAAATCCCCCAGGACTTGCCAAACATATAACAGGGAATAATAATTTCCATAATTCTCGCCGCGCGGGCAAGCGGTGTTGTGTAGTTGTTTTCAGCCATACAATATCCTCCAGTTATCTGCTTCTAACTCTTATATCAGTTTTATGCCCCTGGCATTAACGCGCCCATGGATTAGGTGTCATATAGGACTGTATACTCATCCGGGTCTTGATATGCTCGATATACTGAATCTCTTCCTGCGCGTCTTTCACCTCGTCAACTAAGCCGCTACCTTCATACTTGATATAAAAATCCTGTGGCTTTTTCCACGGCCCTGAAGACATCAGGATCATAGAAAGGGTTATGTATAAAATCCCTCCGATAACGGTCTTGCGCACTACCGTGTCTGCCTTTTTGGCCATAATAACAAGCACGATACTGGCTATCAGGGCAACCCACATAATAACCGTTGCAACGATCGGCATAACTTCCAGCGGCACGCTGAAGGAATAGTTGTCCATGTAGAGTTCAAACGACCAGATGCCCAGGAAAATACCGAAAGCAAATACAACCTGTTTTTTTAAGGCTCCGGTCCGTGCTAAGATGTGTAAAAATATCCATCCGACAAGCGCGTAGAAGTATCCGCCAAGCATTTTGATGTTGAGGGCGCTAAACTGAAGAATTTTCCCTGCAGGAACCTTGATGTAGGGTATTTCTCCGACCACCTGCCACATCACTATGCCCGCAAAATAAGCATACAGGTAACCCTTGCTCTCTTTCTCAACCGTGCAGGCTTTATATACCAGTCCGAGGAAAATAACCGCCATGATGGGAAAAGCAAACAGGTTATAGTTCTCAACGGGTTTCATGCGAAATGGCAGAAATATGAGCAGGGACAAAACAAAATATACTATACCTGAGAACGCTATTATGGGTGCTCTTAACCAAGGTTTTATTCTCGCCCATAAAGCTTTTATTAGCCTAATGAGTACCTTTAGCATGCATGTCCTCCTTGTGATTTATGTTTTGTATTATCAGGAATTGTTGTAGCAAAACGCAGAAAGCTATGGGTGGGTTGGGATTCCTCTTTAAACCACATACTGAATATTTTACCTATACCAACGTAACAGAATGATGGCGCAGTTGAGACAGTTTGCCGGATA
>CAIYCZ010000038.1 GCA_903924805.1 uncultured delta proteobacterium
TAAACTCCTCAAAGCGTTAACAGTGATCCCTCACTATAAAAATATCTAACGATGCTATTTCATTGAATACTACTAAACCCTTTATCACACTATCCTTGCAAATCACCTAGTATCCCGGACTGAATTACTCAATTACACCCCTTTGAAAAACAATACTTCCTGTTTATACATTACAATCTATAAGATTGATAAGCTGTTCAGAAGTCCCTTCAATTAATTCAATTAACTGAGAAACTTCTTCTTCCTTTTTTAAATACATATCAACTAAATTCAGTGCAACAAGAACTAACAGGTTATGGGTACTAATCGATGATGTCTGCTTTTGAACCTCCTGTATTGTATCATTAATATGCTTTTCAACACGACTTACATAGTCTTTATCATAATTACCTTTTAAAGTAAATTTCTGTCCCATTACTTCTATCTTAAAAGGCTCTTCCATAATAGAACGTATCCGTGTGGCTAAAAGGAATCCAGAGACTCAAATTTCTCAAGAATGCCGTCAAGTTTGCGCTTTAACACATCTCTCTCTTTCAGCAGTTTTTCCAGCTGTTTTTTAGCTTCTTGGCTTTCCTTGTTTTTATCCGCAAAACGGGCTTCAAATTTTTCCCTTTCCTGTTTTACGGCAGTGTGCTTTGCAATGATAGTTCCAATTTTTTTTTCTAACTCTGAAAACTTTTCCAATTTCACCGTTACAGCCCGCACCAGATTGTTAATAATTTTCAAGTATTCAGCACGTAAAATAGATTTACTTATTCTTTCTGCAAAGTCAAGAAATTTATTTGAGTCAAGATTTATATTTTCTCTTTAATCGCTTGACTTAACTTCTTAAAAATCATTCGTGTCATTATAATTACCGTACCTGCTGCTGTAACTCGCAGTAATTCCAGCCAGCCTTAACCAAGCGCCTTCCAGGTCTTTGCATGCACCTTTTTTACCTCCGTTATTACACGCTCTGTATTATATAAATCGTGTGGTGCAGAACCGGTTTTTGGAGAGCTCTTTATTTTTTCTTCTCCAACCAAAGTCAGAAGGGTCTTTTTGACAGACTCGGTAATGCCATCCAGATGGTATCCACCCTCAAGGGCAAGCAAAAGCTTTCCTCCGCAGTGCCGTGCTGCACAATCCATAAGCAGTAAGGTCATGGCAGCAAACCCCTCGGGGGTCACCTGCATGGCGCCTAAGGGGTCAAGATAATAGGGGTCATATCCCGCAGAAATTAAAATAAACTGCGGCTGGTATTCATCAGTTATGGGAACCAATACCTCTTTTAAAATAGCTGCATAATCCTCATCTCCCTGTCCGCCTTGAAGCGGCACATTGACCGTATACCCGCGCCCTTCCCCCTCACCGGTCTCATCTATTGCGCCGGTGCCAGGATAATAAGGGTACTGGTGGGTTGAAAAATACAGGACGTTTGAGCTGGTATAAAATGACCGTTGGGTTCCGTTGCCATGGTGGAGATCCCAGTCCACAATAAGAATCCGCTCCATCTTATAGGCCTGCATAAGATATCTGGCGCCTATGGCAATATTGTTAAAAAGACAGAACCCCATGGCCCGCCCGTACTCGGCATGATGCCCGGGAGGCCGGATGAGTGCATATCCATTATGAGCTTCACCCTTTATCAGTACATCCAGTGCAGCTAACACACCTCCCGCAGCAAAAACAGCAGCCTCCCATGAACCGGCCGAGGTGTGGGTATCAGGGTCAAGCATGGTATGGGACTTCCCGGCGGTTCGTTCTATACGCTCTATATATTCAGGTGCATGATTCAGAGCCAGCTCTTCCCTGGTTGCTTCCCGCGGTCGCAGCTCTGTAAACCGTCCTGCAACATCATTGTCCTGTAACATCCGGTAAATTCGTTCAAGACGGTAATGGCTTTCCGGATGATACTCTCCGGTCAGGTGATTAAGATATCTCTGATCTTTTACAACTATGGTAGTATTCATGGGTACCTCATCTTTACATGACAAAGGTCTTTTTTAGCGACGGGTGATAGAACTCCACTTAAAATATGAATCCCCTAATTGTCTGCACGTGCAGACACAATGCCCTGAAGATTTTTTATAAGCAACTATAAATTGACTTTATAACAAAAAGATTATACACATATTCTATAGATATTCCAATGCGTAGCGTACCTCATCAACGGGGATCAACACAGCATGTTTGGCATAGGGACACCAGAACTCATCGTCATACTGATTGTTGCTTTACTCGTTATTGGCCCCAAAAAGCTTCCCGACATTGCCAAGGCGATGGGCAGGGCACTGGGAGAATTCCGCCGCGCCACTGACGAGATAAAAGAAAATTTTGACCTCGCCAGTATGGACCGCCTGACACAGCAGGAAAAACCCGCCGCACCCCGCCAGGCTCCTGAAGAGAAAAAAGATACCGGTACCGAACCGGCAAAAGCTGCCACAGAAGAACCCAAAGCGGAACAGTAAATGGCAGATGAGAAACTTTCTTTCACCGACCATCTCGAAGAATTAAGAAGACGGCTGATCATCTGTCTCATCGCCATTGGAATCGGATTCAGCATCTCCTACTATTTTGCTGAAACCATTTTCCGCTTTCTGTCGTCGCCGTTATACAAACTGCTCCCCCAGAACAGCACTTTTATATTTACCAACCTCACCGATGCCTTTTTCACCTATATCAAGCTTTCTTTCTTTGCGGGGATTATTTTCGCAATTCCGGTTATATTATACCAGACGTGGCGTTTCATAGCCCCCGGGCTGTACGAGCATGAAAGGCGCTATGTAGTACCATTTATATCCCTGGGGACACTCTTTTTCATTGCGGGCATCTCATTTGGCTTCTATATTGTATTCCCTGTTGCATTTAAATTCTTTGTCAGCTACACCACCGACTCCATTAAAATCCTTCCGTCGATCAAGGAGTATCTCTCCTTTTGCTGCTCATTCCTTTTAGCGTTCGGGGTCATCTTTGAGCTGCCGATCATTATTTTTTTCCTCGCACGAGTAGGCATAGTGTCTGAAAAGCAGCTCCGTTCAAACCGCAAGTATGCCGTACTGATTGCCTTCATTGTTGCTGCAATACTTACCCCGACCCCTGATGTGGTCAACCAGACGCTCATGGCGGTACCGATCATAATTCTCTATGAAATAAGCATTATCATGATACGGCTGCTGATAAAAAAGAAGGTTGCGGCAAGCGCGGAAAACAACACTGAAGGCAAAACTACTGCTTAGATGGGTAGCGGCTGTTCATAGCCCTGACAAATTTCTTAACGGCGGGATACGCCTCGGTACTGTGCTGGTCGGCAAATTCTCTGAGCAGCATCTTATCTGTGCGTGACAGCTTGCCGGGCATTTCAACCCTGAGCTGCACAAAAAAATCCCCTCTCCTGTTATCATGCGCTGACCGTACCCCCTTGCCGGAGAGCTTAATCTGTTTGCCGGACCAGGTTCCCTGGGGAATCTTTATCTCCTTCCTGCCTTCAAGGGTGGGAATCTCAATCTTTCCGCCGAGCACTGCGGTAATAAACGGCAGCGGAACCTCACATACTACATCAAGACCGTTCCGCTCAAACAGGGGATGCTTTTCGATATGAATCACCACAATAAGATCCCCTGCTTCGCCGCCATGATACCCTGCAATACCCTGACCCCGAAGCCGCAGCCGGGCACCTGTTTCAACACCGGGTGGCACGGGAATGGAAAGCGAGCGGCTTGATTGAACCATGCCCCGACCATTGCATGTGCTGCAGGGGGAGCTTATCACCGCACCTTTTCCACCGCAGATATGACAGATTTTAAAAAACTCACGGGAACCGTTTTTCCACTTTGTTTCCCCCTTGCCGCGGCATGTGGGGCACATGGCAGCTGTGCTGCCGGATCTTGTACCACTGCCCCTGCACACCGGGCATTCCCGCTGATACGGGACTTTTATTTCCATGTCAGCGCCAAGAGCAGACTCAGGAAATGATATCTTTAAATTGTAGCGCAGGTCTTCACCCCTGCGTTTTTTTTGCTGTGCCCCTCCCCCGCTGCCGCCAAAAAACCCCCTGAAAAAATCCGCCAGCACGTCATTAGCGGGAGCATAAAAAAAACTTCCCCCTGACTTTGGCGTACGCAGCGTTTCTTCATGGCGGGAAAAGAAATCCCGGTCAAATGCCGACCGTTTTTTCGGATCATTCAAGACCTGATACGCCTCAGATACCCATTTGAACTTTTCCTCTGATTCTTCATCATGGGGGTTTCTGTCAGGGTGGTACTTGAGCGCAAGCTTCCGGTAGGACTTTTTAATCTCGCCAGCCGTCGCGCCGGGCTGAAGGCCGAGGAGTTTATAATAATCAGGTTTCATTGCCGTATGTTCTGCCAGTTTCTTATCTCCCTTGAATTATTGATTAACATCTCAAGTATTGTCAAGGGATTTGCCGCTTCAATTATAAAACAAAGGCAGAAGCCATTGCTGA
>CAIYCZ010000039.1 GCA_903924805.1 uncultured delta proteobacterium
ATGCCTTACACCTGTTTTCCACAAACGGTTTATGGAATGATGCAGCCTCCTGCACCGTGGCATGCCGGTATGGCACCGGCTGAGCTGTTCTGCGTTTTCCCTGAATCCGTTTCTCTGCATGACAGGTGATGCACAGGTCATAGGTTCCGTTAAGCCTGAGAAAATAGTTTTCTCCTGCTCCATGCTGCGCCTCTTTTCTCTCTATTATTCCTTTATCATGTGGATTGTGACAGGTGCCGCAGAATATGCGATCTCCCGCAAGGGGAAGATATACCTTCAGCGCCTGTATGTTGTCCTGCAAAATCTTCTTCATGTCATCGGGCATTATACGGTGTGCTGCCCGTGCCGGATGCATGGTAGTTTGCTGCGGATGACAGCCGCTGCAGAGCTGCTCAGGTGCCTCCGAAAAAGAAACTTCACTGATGCCTTTAACCTTTCTTGCGTCGGGGACTGTCCCATGACACATGCTACAGGTCTTCCCCAGTATCCCCCCTGCTGCGTCACGCTGTTTGTGCGGGTTTAGCTTCTGATACCGGTCTTTCTTATGACAGGCAAAACAGAAATCGGTCATCTTTTTATACGGGGCATTGCGTAAAAAATTCGGATTGGCTCTTGTAACAGGAAAATTTACGTACATCTGAAGCGGCGTATCATGGCAGGTAAAGCAGGTGAGTTTCCCTCCTGCAAGCGGCCATGATGACGGAACGTTTGTTCCCTTTCCCGGCACCGGCTCCATGTTAACCGGGTGGATTTCCTCGCTGACAAAGGCTGTGCTGTGGCACCTGACACAGAGCTTGTCAGGATCTCCGCCAAACTGCAGATACGCGCCCTCCTGTTTTGGATCCTGTTTCACATGGCACTCCTGACAGTGTTTTCCGGTCCAGTGCGGGTTGATGACGTCTTTCCGGGGCCCGGCTGCGGTGAGGCTATTACCCGTGAACAGCAGAACATCTCCTGCAATGAGCAGCACGGAGAGAACCAACGGATGAATCACAATGTTCTTAAACTGAGAATATGTCATTATGCATCTTACATCATGTAACGTTTCGCGTTACGAATAGCCAACTGCGTGTTTTTTTCCTGCCCATCTGCTGGTCTGAAGCATTGACCCGAAATTCGTAACGCGCAACTACTCTTTAAACGGAAAATTTAGTTTCTTTTTCATCCTTCCCGTCTGGCCGTGGAAATACAAAAACTTGAACAGCGCTTCCTCGCCGTGGCATTTCGCGCAGAACTGTGCTGAGATGTCAGGGCGCAGGAAGCTGCTGGTTGCGTTTCCTTCCGCTGCAGCGCCCGCGGCTTCCGGGTTACGGTAGCTATCCCAGCGGTGGGGATCGTGGCAGGTGGAGCAGACGATGGTGCCGCTGGCTTTCCGCTCTCCGTCATCGGTAAATAGCGGATATGTTTCGCTGTTCAGATCAAATGAAACAGCAAACTCTGCAGCCTGCCCCGGTGCTGATGTACTCATGGATGTTTTCGGGTGAAGGCCAAAGCGGGGTACTTTCTTTTCCGCCATTTTCCCCGGAGCATGGCAGGCGGTGCACAGCTGTATCATGCTGCTCGTGCCGGATACGCTCGCTCCCTCCCACCCGGGGACGCTTGCAGGGCCCCGTGGCAGCGCCCATATATATTTTTTCTGATAGGCATTATGGATTGAATGGCAGGGGCTGCACATACCGGCGTGCTGTTTCTGACCGGGCGTATTGTGTGCTGATATTTTTGCATTATGGGGTGAATAAACAATGCTCTGGGTACTTCTATGACACTGGGTACACAGAGAATCGCCTCTGCTGCGGTCCGCGAGGAGCGCTTTTTTTTCTATCGCGCCATGGGGTTTATGGCAGGTCCGGCATACCAGCACCCCGCCAGTTCCCAGAACAACATTTTCCCCGCACTCCCATTTCTTTGGAATCTGTGCAGCCTTTCCCGGCGTTATATCAAGAGGGTGAGAAAAGGTGTGTGCAGATGCTGACTTTATCCGGGCAGGGTTTCGGGTATGACACACCTCACAAAGCACCGACCTGGTGAGGGGATCTTCAATGGAAAGAACCAGGAATTTGTTATTTATCCCGCCATGGGGAATATGGCAGGTCTCACAAATAATCTGATCAGGCATTGATTTACCAACCTTGCCGCCTGCCTGGATTATAGGTTCAGGAAACTTCCCTGCAGAAATATCAACAGGGTGGTTTCGCTTGTCCGGGCCGCCACTATTTTCTATATGGCACTCCTTGCAAAAAGATGAGTCCCGGTTGACGCTTCTCAGGAAAAATGCAAACTGTTTCCCCTCTTCCATGCTCACCGCATGCGGGGTGTGACAGGTTACACACTGCATTCTTCCCTGTTCATCAAGGGGGAAATTCCTGGGTATCGTAATGCGGGCTGATGGCATAACGCCCACCTGGTGTCCGGGGTCATTACAGATACGGTCGCGGGAATCACGCACTGAGCCGTCATGGCAGGAGAGACACATTTCCTTACTGCCAACCACCTCTTGCTCCTGCAGGGGAGCAAGCGGCGTGGCTTTATGCTCAACAAAAAAGGAATATATCCAGCGATAATGACAGATGGCACACTTCTTGGCAGTATCCGCCTGCCGGGGAGCATGCAGCTGGGCGGATGCGGGCATAACCTGCAATGACAGAAATAGGCTGAAGAGAACTATAATAAATCGTCTCATCATAACACTTCTTGCCAAATCCAAAATTCTAATATCGAAATACCAAGTTTAAAATGTCAAATGACAAAATCCAAATATCAAATGAAGTTCAAAGCTCAAATAACAAATACACGATATC
>CAIYCZ010000040.1 GCA_903924805.1 uncultured delta proteobacterium
CTGGTATAGCCAGATAGAAAAAAGATGGTGAAGACAAGCGAAATGATGCTTATTCTTTTCAAGAATGGCTCCCTGTTCACTTATCCTTCCCAGCGGTCATCGGTTACGATAACCTTAATGGTTTTATGTTTTGCCTCATCATCTGCAATCTTTTTTTCTTCAGGACTCAATGCGGTATCATAACATGAGGCGCACACCCCCTTTTTATCAACACACATTTTCCTTGTGTTGCAAATCAAACAGGTATGGGCGGCTATAGCCTGGGCAGCTTTTCGCGTATCCTTGAGCACCTGCAGGATGCTTGATTTTTTCAGGGCCCTGATTTCATCAAGTTGTACAATAGTGGAATTGTGGCGCTCTTTTTTATTATTCCTATTCATAGCGGTGTCTCATGGGTCATGCTGATGTGTCAGGCACCATACGGTAGCGTCATCGGGTTTTTGCCGCAGCCTTGAAAAACTCCATGGTTTCCGCAAGGCCGTCTTCCAGTTTCACCCGTGGCGACCACCCCATTACGGTACGCGCTTTTTCCCAGGAAAGTACGCTGCGCAGCTGTTCTCCCGGAATCGGAGGGCCGTGCTTTTCAGGTGCAGCGGAGCGGGTAAGGTTTTTTAATATCCCGAACAGCTGATTCACGGATGTTTCCGTGCCGGTGGCGATATTTACTTCACCGATAAAATCGCTGTTGAGGGCACGCAGGTTTGCCATAGCAACATCCCTTACAAACACAAAATCCCTTGTCTGCTCCCCGGTGCCGTTTATGACGGAATTCCCGTTATCAAGCATTTTGAGGGTAAAGATAGCTACAACACCGGCCTCTCCATAGGGGTCCTGGCGCGGGCCATAGACGTTGCTGTAGCGCAGGACGGTGTAGTTGAGCCCGTAGGTCTTGTTGTAGAAATAGAGATATCTCTCAACCGCAAGTTTTCCTATGCCATACGGGCTGAGAGGCCGCTGGGGGTGCTGTTCATCAGCAGGAAAATAATCCTGTTCTCCGTAGATGGCGCCTCCGGTAGAAGCAAATACAAACTTTTTAACGTTATGTTGCACAGCGTTCTGGAGCAGGTTGAGCGTGCCTTTGATATTTATCTCCATATCGTTGATGGGATCCTCAACGGAACAGCGCACGGATATTTGCGCGGCATGGTGAATAATCACCTCGGGAGATTCTTTCTGCAGAACCTCTCCCACTGAAGGATCAAGGATGTCGAGCTTATAAAAGGAAGCCGCGGGCGGAACATTCCCCATTTTACCGGATGAAAGGTTGTCTATAATGGCCAGATGGTGACCTTCCCGGATCAGAATGTCTGCCACATGTGAACCAATGAAACCGGCTCCTCCGGTCAGAACAATTTTCATGATGACCTCGCTTTGTTAAGAAAATAGTGAAGCATAATGCTCTATCAGAAACAGTTTATATTCAGGCTCCAGGGTCTGCCACAGGGTGTAAAAGATTTTAGTGCAAGGTATCATGTAAAGTCAATTAAATAAGAGTGGAACCACGATAATTTGCAATTGCCTGAAGCGCTGTTTTATGATAGAAATATATCCAGGTACAGGCCGAATTATATTATTTAACATTTTCTATATATGAAAACCCCCAAACAGCACGAGCATCTGAGAAAAATCCCGTCGGTTGATGAAATCCTCAGAAAGCCTGAAATTCAAAAACTCTCTGAGCGTGCTCCCCGCCCGGCTATTGTCAGAGCGGTGCAGATGGTGCTTGCAGAAAAAAGAAGGGACCTCCTGTCGGCTGCAGACGATGCACATGCCGGAGAAAAGGACTCAAGCCCGGGGGTTACGCTGAGCCAGGTTGAAGCAAAGTTGCAGGAGATTATCCGGCCTTCCCTGCGGCGGGTAATCAATGCGACCGGCATTGTCGTGCATACCAACCTCGGCAGGGCCCCGCTTGCCGATGAGGCCATAGCATGTGTCGTTGAAGCAGCCCGGCGCTACAGCAACCTCGAATTTGATATTAACCGCGGGGAGAGAGGTTCGCGCTACACCCACGTGCGGGAGCTCCTGCAGGAGCTGAGCGGCGCTCAGTCTGCATTTGTCGTAAACAATAATGCAGCAGCAGTTCTTCTGTGCCTGAGCACGCTGGCCAGAGGCAGGGACGTAATTATATCCCGGGGCGAGCTTATCGAGATCGGCGGCTCGTTCAGGATGCCTGAGGTAATGGAGCAGAGCGGTGCACGGCTGAGAGAAGTTGGTGCCACCAACAGAACCCACCTCAGGGATTACCGGGACGCCATCACAGAACAGACAGCACTGATCCTTAAGGTACATACCAGTAATTATAAAATAGTCGGATTTACCGCGGAGGTTGAACTGCGGGAGCTCAAGAAACTGGGTGATGAATTTCATATCCCGGTCATGTATGATATGGGAAGCGGCAACCTTGTCCAGTCCGAAATTCCCGGGCTGCAGGAGGAACCGACTGTTCAGGATGCTCTCAGACAGGGAATTGATATTGTTACTTTCAGCGGAGACAAGCTGGTGGGAGGACCGCAGGCAGGAATTATCCTGGGCAGCAGCGAATATCTTGCGGCAATCGCCAAAAACTCCTTGACCAGAGCCCTGCGTATAGATAAACTGACGCTTGCAGCCCTTGAGGCCACGCTCAGGATATATTACCTTGACCCTGACTATTGCACGACGATCCCGGTCCTGAGGATGCTCTCGGTTTCTGCTGCTGTTTTGAAAAAGAGAGCTCAAGCCCTGGTGAGGAAACTGAAGAAGCATGCGCTGCCGCTCACCGTGTCTGCCATGCAGGATGTTTCCAAGATAGGGGGCGGAGCCTATCCTGCTCAGGAGCTCCCGACCTGGGTGGTATCCCTTGAACCGCAGGGCATGTCTTCCCGGGAACTTGAACAGAAGCTTCGCACCGGTACTCCATCCGTCATTGCGCGGATCAGCAGGGAGCGGGTGCTGCTTGATATGCGCACCCTGTTTCCCGAGGAAGCGGACATGGTGGCGAATGCACTTATCGCACTGTTTAACACTGCCGGCTCCCGGTTACATAACGGGTGCACGACAGCGGGTGCATCAACATGAACTATCACATGCTGTCTGATTAAAGAAAATGCTTAACTCAAGTGTTCTTGTTCTCAACAGATCATATCTGCCGGTTCACGTGACCTCCGTGCGCAGGGCTTTTATCCTGCTCTACCAGGGAATTGCCAGGGCAATTGATGAGCAGTATAAAACCTTTGATTTTGAAAGCTGGGCGCAGCTCAGCGTTTATACCCGTGATGAGAGTGTCGGACTGGTTGACCGAGCCATACGCATTCCCCGGGTGATAATGCTTCTCACCTATGATAAGGTGCCCAGAGGTCAGGTGCGCTTTACCCGCATCAATATCTTTCGCCGCGATAAAAACCGCTGCCAGTACTGCGGGGATGTATTTCCGAGGAATGAGCTGAGCATTGACCATGTCATACCGCGTTCCTATGGCGGCAGGAGTACCTGGGAAAATGTGGTATGTGCCTGCTATCAGTGCAATAAAAAGAAGGGCGGGCAAATTCCCGCAGAAGCCGGGATGAAACTGCTGTCGCAACCCCGCAGGCCACGCTGGTCTCCATTTATGAGGGTTCCCATTCAGGAGATTCAACGCAAGGAATGGCTCCCTTTCCTCACCATGGTGGACCTCTCCTACTGGCATACTGAACTTCTTGAAATATAATACCGTTCCCTGCAGTGAAAAGAATCAATTGTGCGGTCGATACTCAGGACAGCGGGAAGCGGCTCGATGCCTTTCTTGCTGAAAAGCAGTCACAGCTTACCCGCTCCCAGGTGCAAAAGGCAATCAGGGACGGGCGGGTGCGGGTTGAGCGCATACCGCAAAAGGCAGCATATCATGTGCAGAGCGGGGAACTCGTGGAACTGGAAATCAGCGACCCGATTCCCGCTGACAGCAAGCCGGAAGCAATCCAGCTCGATATTATATATGAGGACAGCGCGCTGGTTGTTGTCAACAAGCCTGCCGGCATGGTGGTCCATCCGGCATGCGGGAACTATACCGGCACGCTGGTAAACGCACTTTTGCATCACTGCACCGAGCTGTCAGGAATTGGCGGGGTGCTTCGACCCGGCATTGTGCACCGCTTGGATAAAGGCACTTCCGGAATCCTCGTGGTCGCAAAGAACGACTGTGCCCATCAGGGACTGAGCCGGCAATTTAAAGATCACACCATCACGCGCCGGTACCGGGCGCTGGTGTACGGCAGCATGGATAAACCGGCAGGTACCATAGAAACCCTCATCGGCAGGCACCCCCAGCACCGGCAAAAGATGTCAACCGCGCCGAAGCGGGGCCGCGCGGCAGTCACCCACTGGAAGGTGAAGGAATTATTTACCGCGGTCACCCTTCTTGAAGTGACGCTTGAAACGGGCAGGACCCATCAGGTACGGGTGCACCTTGCAAGTATCGGGCATCCGGTCGTGGGAGACGAGCTGTATGGCTCGGCACGGAGGCTCAGGGAAATCCGCTCGCAGAGGCTCAGGGATATTCTCAAAGGAATCGGCAGACCCATGCTCCACGCAGGATACCTCAGGTTTGTGCACCCGGAGAAGCTTGTTGCTATGGAATTTGAGGCGCCGCTCCCCGCTGATTTTATGCATATAGTACAGGCAGTGAGGGCTGAGGGATGATTACCGTCGGTTTAACCGGTGGCATAGCCAGCGGGAAAAGTATCGTGGCTGAAATGTTCAGGCGACTGGGCGCATACGTGATTGATTCGGATACCATCGCACGGGAAGTTGTTTCCCCGCAGAGCGACGGGTGGCGCGCCGTGGTGGGAGAGTTCGGGCAGCAGATACTTACGGATGGCGGGGAGATTGACCGGGCCCGTCTGGGTGATACTATTTTTTCCGACCCGGAGCGCAGGGACCGGCTCAATAAAATCCTTCACCCGTTAATCATAAAGAGCATACGGGAGCGCGTAGCAGCGATCGGCGCACGGGACGCCGGCGCACTGGTTATAGCAGATGTTCCGCTGTTACTGGAATGCCGCCTGCAGGGCGATTTCGACAGGATCGTCGTAGTCTGGGCTCCTGAGGAAGCCCGGCTCATGCGACTCATGGGGAGAAATGGCCTGGGCGAGGAAGATGCGCGAAAGCGTATTGCTGCACAGATGCCGCTTGACGAAAAAAGAGCACATGCTGACTATATTATAGAAAATGATAAAGGCGAGGCACACACGGAGGAGCAGGTACGGACTATTTTTTATGCTCTCAAGCACCCGCGAGGGTGAGAGAACAGCCGGTCCCTGCCAATAACTGTCCCTGCAAATAACTCTACAAAGGAATACAATGCCATTGACTGACTGTTAAACATTGGGATAGAATAGCTACAGGAAGGATGACAACAATGTGGAAAAATATTGGGCGAGGTATTTTTCATACATTATAAAAGTGAACCTCTATTGGCATTTCTGCTGATGGAGGTTTTTGTTTGTGGGTTTAGTTGGGACAAAATAATATGGGAAGTCCCCACATTTTCAAACCCCAATGCCAAAAGCGAAGAAGATACCCGCACACCGGAAGAGCTGCTTGACGTTATAGAGGCCAAGGGGCGGGAGGTTTCTGAGGCTATAAAAAATTTAAGATGGTGCGGGCGGGCAGATAGCGTTCCATGCACAATC
>CAIYCZ010000041.1 GCA_903924805.1 uncultured delta proteobacterium
GGTAGTGTAGGCCTTAAACGTACCCATGATAACATTAAGATATTTAGGTCCGATGCCGCTGCCAATGGCTGCCTGGGCAGAGACCGTGTTAGAAGAAGTAACAAAAGGGTAGGTGCCATGATCAATATCAAGCATTGCTCCCTGTGCCCCTTCAAACAGGACTTTTTTGCCCTGTGCTAATGATTCACTTAAGAATTGAGCGGTATTGGCCGCATATTTCCCGATTACACTGCGGTAGCTTGAGAACTGTCTGAAAATATCTGCTGTTTCAAACGTAGCATCTTTAAAAAATTCCTTGAGATACCAGTTTTTTTCATCGAGGTTTTCCGCCAGTTTATTCTGTAGCGTGTGGTCATCAAAAATATCAACAAACCTGATACCGCGGCGTGCCACTTTGTCTTCATACGCAGGCCCTATGCCTCTGCCGGTGGTGCCGATTTTATCCTTTCCCTTGCGGGCTTCACGGGCTACATCGATGCGTTTATGATAGGGCATAATCAGGTTTGCCGCTTCGCTTATAAGAAGTGCTGAGTCATCATGAAAGTGGCCCCGTGACTTTAATTCGTTGATTTCGCTCAGGAGCGCCTCAATATCCAGCACAACGCCGTTTCCAATGACGCATTTTTTACCCGGGTGCAGAATGCCGGAGGGAATCTGGTGGAGAATTATCTTTTCATTACCAACTACAACCGTATGCCCGGCATTGGGGCCACCCTGAAAGCGGACAATGACATCGGCGTTTTTGGAGAGTATGTCAACAATTTTCCCTTTTCCTTCATCTCCCCACTGGGCACCAACGATTACAACATTTGACATATTTTAATTTTCCTTCCCATAACTATCAGTAGCTGTCTTTGCTATGAATGTAAACAGACGTACTAATAAAAAAAGTCCCGAGCTCAAACCTCATTCCTTTTTAGCACAACAAACTGATATAACGTACGTGTTGTGGGAGTTATGAGCAGATCAGGAAAAAAAGGAAAAGGCGGATTGGAGTATGGTGGCGAGGCACAGAATCGAACTGTGGACACGAGGATTTTCAGTCCTCTGCTCTACCGACTGAGCTACCTCGCCAGCCATAGTTAGTTATCTAACGAACGAATGGGAAATTTAAGCTACTCTACAGGATAAGTCAAGAATTTTATTGTATTAAAAAGTACCCTGCCGTACCAAAGGAACTATTCAGGGTATTGATGAAAAGTTTTTTCTATTGAAACATTACTGTTAAAGTGGTAGAAATTAAAATATTAATGAAAATACTTAATCATATCTGATACTTCTTGTGAAGAAACTTAATAAAATCACTATTACTGCACTGCTTTACAGTCTGCACATTATATTTCTCATAGTTCCCCTGGTCTATGGGAATACTATAGATGTTATTGAAATTAATGGCCCTATAACCCCGGTAATCGCTGAATATTTTATAAACAGCATAGAGGAAGCTGAAAAAAATTCAGCAGAGTGCCTTATCGTGCAGCTTGATACGCCCGGCGGACTGGACCTGTCAATGCGCGACATCATCAAGAAAATATTTGCCTCACGGGTCCCGGTCATTGTGTATGTATCTCCCAGCGGTGCCCGTGCTGCATCCGCAGGCGCCATTATCACCCTTGCCGCACACATCGCTGCCATGGCTCCCAGCACCAATATCGGTGCCGCACACCCGGTCAATCTGGGTGGCGGAGAAATGGGCAAGGATATGGCAGAAAAAGTGGTTAATGACGCTGCCGCCTATGTAGAGGGTATTGCCCTGAAACGCAATAGGAACAAGGAGTGGGCAATTAAGGCGGTACGGGAGAGTGTATCGCTGAGCGAAAAAGAGGCGCTGAAAAACAGGGTCATTGATGTAATCTCATCTGACCTTAAAGCGCTCATCGCTGAGATTGACGGAAAAGGCATAGAGACTGAAGCAGGCACTAAAAAGCTTGAAACCCGCAACCTGGAAATCAATTTCAAAAAAATGGGAATGCGGGAGACTATACTTAAAACGTTATGCGATCCCAATATTGCCTACATACTGTTTCTCATCGGGCTTGCCGGACTCTATTTTGAGTTTTCCAACCCGGGGGTAATACTGCCGGGCGTTATCGGCGGTATTTCACTGATACTGTCCTTCTATTCATTACAGACCCTGTCGGCAAACTACGCCGGCGTGCTTCTGATTCTGCTGGCAGTTATTCTCTTTATTGCTGAACTCAAAGTGGCCAGCTACGGCATACTCTCCATAGGCGGCATCATTGCCCTGACCCTCGGGTCGCTTATGCTGTTCACATCGTCGGTTCCATACCTGAGAATATCCTGGAGCGTGCTGATCCCCTCGATTATTTTTTTCTCACTGTTTTTTATCAGCATCGTCGGGCTGACTTTAACAGCCTACCGGCGCAAGCCGGCTACCGGCCGTGAGGGACTTATCAATATGATTGGAACAGCCTTGACGGATATTAACCAGAGCGGCAAGGTGTTTGTACACGGTGAATACTGGAACGCGCGCAGCGATTCTCCAATTGAAAAAGGGGCTGCGGTGCGCGTCCTTAAAATGCAGAATATGGAATTGCTTGTGGAGAAATCAACACAGTTAATAAAATAATAATTTACTAATAATTTAACAGAGGAGGATAAGTCATGAATCTATTTTTAATCGTTGCCATTGTTTTTGTAGTTATGTTTCTCAGCAGCGCTATTAGAATTCTCAACGAATATGAGCGGGGAGTTATATTCCGGCTCGGCCGGATCATCGGCTGCAAGGGCCCCGGTTTGATAATTCTCATTCCAGTCATTGATAAAATGATGAGGATAAGCCTCAGGCTGGTCACTCTCGATGTGCCGCCGCAGGATGTCATTACCCGGGATAATGTCTCAGTCAAGGTTAGCGCTGTTTTGTACTTCAGAGTCATGGAGCCGAACAAGGCAGTGGTAGAGGTGGAAAATTTCCTGTATGCCACGTCCCAGCTGGCGCAGACGACGCTCAGAAGCGTGTGCGGACAGGCAGAGCTCGATCAGCTGCTGGCTGAACGGGAACACATTAATATTAAATTACAGGAAATCCTTGACAAGCAGACTGATCCGTGGGGCATAAAGGTTACCAACGTGGAATTAAAGCACATTGACCTTCCCGATGAGATGAAGCGGGCCATGGCAAAACAGGCTGAAGCAGAGCGGGAACGGCGTGCCAAGATCATTCATGCCGAAGGGGAATTTCAGGCTGCGGCAAAACTGGGGGAAGCAGCGGATATTATTAATGATAAGCCGATTGCCCTCCAGCTCCGGTATCTGCAGACGTTGACCGAGGTTGCATCAGAAAAGAATTCAACCACCATCTTCCCGATACCCATTGACCTGTTTAAGCCATTTCTGAAGCTTGCGGAACTGTGCGAGAAGAAATAGAAAACGCAGCCGGGCAGGAAGCATTGCCAGGCTAAAAGACAGTTCCCTTGGGAATAACTACGATCCCTGAATCCGTTACCGTAAAGCGTTTCTTGTCATTGGCAAGATTGTAACCAACTTCGGTGCCATCCGGCAGGTGAACATGCTTATCGATAATTGCCCGCTGAATGCGGCAATTCTTCCCAACGGTAACATTGTTCATCAGTATGGACTCCTGAATCAGCGAGAATTCCCCTACGGTTACGCTGGGGGATAAAATGGACCTGGACACCCTGCCGGTACGGACTACGCACCCCTGGGAGAGAATTGAGTTGTACACTATGCCAAATAAAATTCCATCCCTTTCCTGAAGTCCTTCAATCTTTGCGGGTGTACCGGTCTCTTCATAGGTAAAGATGCGCCACGCGGCATCAAAAGAATCAAGCGGCGGTTTCTCTGCAATGATATCCATGCTCGCTTCCCAGTAGGCTTCTAATGTTCCCACATCTTTCCAGTAGCCCGGCCCTTTCTCCTTCCTATCAATGAACGGGAAAGCCAAAACCCGGTCCTTTTTTATCATGGCGGGGATAATGTTTTTACCGAAATCGTGCTCGGTATCTTTTTTCTTGGCATTTTCAATGAGCCGTTTAACCAGCACTTCTGTTTTAAAAACATAAACACCCATATTTATAAGTATTTTAGCCGGGTTATGGGGTACGGTTCGGGGAGTTGAGGGTTTTTCCTGAAACCCGATAATCTGCGATTCATCATTAACCTGCAGCACGCCAAAGTTGCTGCTTTCCTCCTTATCTGTTTCGATAGTGGAAATGGTGAGGTCGGCTTTTCTTTTGATGTGAAACTCAATTAACTCACGGTAATCCATTTTGTAAATGTGGTCACCGGACAGCACCAGCACGTACTCTGGCCGTTCCTGCTGCAGTGTGTAAATATTCTGAAATATGGCATCTGCAGTCCCCTGGTACCAGTTCTCGTTTATACGCTGCTGGGCATGGATGATATTGATGAATTCACCCATGCGGGTGCTCAGTATGTTCCAGCCGAGTTGTATATGGCGGTCAAGTGACTGGGATTTGTACTGGGTAAGAATGTAAATTTTGCGTATTGCGGAGTTGACGCAGTTGCTGAGGGTAAAATCTATTATGCGGTATACCGCGCCAAACGGGACAGCCGGTTTTGCCCGGTCGCGTGTGAGAGGATAGAGACGTTCGCCTCTGCCCCCGGCCAGTACCATGGCTAAGACATTTTTCATGAGCCGGATTTTTTCTTGTTAAGCACGTCTCTGATGGTGGTTTTAAACTGTGTAAGGTCAGAAGACTTTACTACATAGGCATCAGCTGCCCAGCTCATAAAGTCATCTTTATAGTTTGAGTAAGCGGTGTTGAGAATGATAGGTATTTCCTTCTTAAGACCGAGGATTTTGCCAAGCGCTTCAAGGCCGTCCATGGCCGGCATCCTGATGTCCAGTATAACCAGATCAATACTCTCCCGCTTGAGCTTTTCGATACCTTCCCGGGCATTGTTTGCTAACAATACCTGGTAACCCTCATCGAGCAGTTCATGCTCGTACAGCATGAGTATATTTTCCTCATCATCTATGAGCAGAATTTTTTCAGGAGCCATGGTTACGGTACCGGGAAAATGAATAAATATATCCCAATATTGCAGTTAGTTAGATACAACTTTCAGAATAAATTATCAAGCAAAAAAGAACCGCTGCAGAATGTCGCAGGAGATAGGCACGGGTTATTTCTGGATAAAAGTCAATTCTTTCAAGGGAAGCAGTTTTGTGTCACGGGACGGCTTTATGGAAAAGAGCTCCCTGGCCGGCAGTTCAGCACTGTCAACGGTTTCATAATGGATGGTTATCTGCGTCCGTGACAGGGGAAATAAAAGGCTGATGGTATATGGCATGAGCGTGCTTCCCGCTGATTTGAAGTCATTAAATAAAAAGTTACATACCTGGTTTCCATTTTTATTGCATAGCTCGTAGCGTATGATTCTGCCCAGCGATGGGTCTATCCAGACATGCTGGCGATAGCTGTCATGTGCGGATGCCGTAATCATATAGGTAGTGCCGTCAGGCTTCCAGGATACCTGTGCCGGGTCATACTCACCGAGGCGGGGCGATCCGAGAAAAAGATTCACTATATCCTCAGATTTCAATTGTGCTCCGAACAGGAGAGACAAATGTTCTGCGGTAGCTTCGCCGGAGTACAATACGTTACTTGAGGGAACGTAGAGACTTGCTTTATTGCCATCGGTTGCAAAGAGAAAAGAAGGCTGATTAAAAAAAACAAAGGTTTCGAGCCGCAGCGAGGAGGGCAGCTGTGCGAGAATGACCCCTTTTGTGCTGAGCTTTCCTCCTGGTGAGTTTATCTTCAGGCGCGCCGTACCAGTAAGATGGTTTACCATCTCAGCGCGCTGTAAAACGCGTTGCAGATACGTGTGGGGATCATCTATGGGCGGTAGTGTGCGGTATGTTTTGGGGAGGAAAGCACATCCGACAAAGAACAGGGATAGGGAAGTGATGATAAGAAGCGCATAAACACCATGCCTGATAACAGGTGCAATCACATCATTATTTTTATTCATTCACTTTTATGGCATGTAACTTTTTTTTGACTGCTTCTCTTGAGGGATCCAGCTTGAGTGAACGTTCATACATTTCAAGAGCTTTAACGGGGCGGTTATTTATTAAATATACATCACCTAAATGTTCAGCAATAACAGGATCTTCTGGTGAAAACATAACCGCCTTCTCTAACTCCTGAAGGGCTTTTTTATACTGGCCTTTTTTAAAATAGACCCATCCGAGGCTATCGGTTATATATCCGTCATTTGGTTTTAGTTTCAGGGCCTTTTTTATAAGTTTTTCAGCCTCGTCAAGATGTATGCCCCTGTCAGCATACGTGTATCCAATGTAGTTTAGAGCATCGGCATTCTGAGGATTGAGGTTCAAGACCGTTTTCATTGAAGCGATGCTTTCCTCAAACAGGGACGCTTTGTCATAAAGCACCCCGAGGTAGAACAGTATCTCTTCGTCATTGGGGTTTATGGTTAGTGCCTGTTTCAAAATCCGTATACCCTCGGTATAGTTCTTTTCCTTTTCATGCAGCGAGGCGAGGAAGCGATACAGGTTCAATTCGTTATTTTTCGTTCTGAGAGCTTCCTGGATTATCTTTTTTGATGTGGCACGGTCACCCTTTTTATCATAGAGATAGCCCAGGTGAATCTGTGCCTGGGCAAAAAGCTCTGATTCAGGAGGTATGCGCCTGAAAGAATCCATGGCTTCTGCGCTGTTGCCCATTTCCTCATAGGTCGAGCCAAGATAGTAGTGGGCGCTGTAGCTTGTGGAATTTTTCTTAAGCACGGTCAGGAATTCGTCCCGGGCCAGGCTCCATTTTTTCTGTTCAATATAAATAAGACCCATTTTTATTGACGTCTCCCCCTGCTCGTCACCCAGTTCCTTTTTTAAAAAGGTGTACTGGTGCAGGGCTCCATCCAGATCTTTCATAAGGATCAGGAGATAGGCAAGGCGGTTGCGAACCTGTTGATTCTGGGGGTAA
>CAIYCZ010000042.1 GCA_903924805.1 uncultured delta proteobacterium
CAACCGTTCCGATTTTCATTCAGAACAACACCGGTAAATCTGGAACTCAGGAACTCAAGAAAAAACCTTCAGTGCCCTTCTTTGAAAATCTGTGGCTGAATTTCTTTTCCTTATTCACCCATTCTTTGATTCACCTATTTACCCCTGTGGCTTCCGTTTTATGTTTCAGTTGACACTCCTATGGCATTGCCATATACTCCGGGACAATTGTATGCTTCACAGGAAAGCATTGTTCATTGGTGAGAATGCAATGGAAACACTCGCTCACATAAAAACTGCCATCCATGATATTGCTGTCAGCAATGGCGCTCACCGGGCAATACTGTTTGGTTCTTATGCGCGGGGCACCGCTACCAGGCATTCCGACATTGATATTGTGTTTGTTGAGGAAACCGCCGAGCCGTTTTTAAAGCGCATGGATAAATATTTATATCCGTTGCTCGATATGCTCAGGGAGCCGGTAGAGGTAATGGTTTATACTCCCGATGAATTTTCCCGGATGCAGGGCGGTCCGTTCATGAAGCGTATTCTTGCCGAGGGGATTGTTGTTTATGAACAGTGAACATTATAGAAATGAAGCTGACCGGTGGTACCGGCAGGGAGTCGCTGACCTTGAAGCAGCTCGCGGAAGCCTTCAGTTGAAGAAATACGAATGGGCTTCATTTCAGGCCCAGCAGGCCGGCGAAAAATTCCTCAAGGCCTACTGGCTCTATCATGGACATGACCCCTGGGGACACAGCATAGCTAAATTGATCATGGACTTTCCGGATACGGCCGCCAAACGCTCCATTGAAAACCTGTCCGATGCTGGCAAATATCTTGATAAAATGTATATACCGACCCGTTATCCCAATGGACTGCCTGATATGATTCCTGCCGAGGTCTATACTTGCGAGGAAGCATCTAAAGCCATCGAACAGGCACAGAAGATACTTGATGCCCTGAGACCACTTTTAGAGCCCTAAAGTTTAGCCACTGAAAACACAGAACAACATCGGTAAATCTGGAACTCAGGAACTCAAGAAAAAAGCTTCTGTGCCTTCAGTGAAATTCTGTGGCCCTATTTAAAATTTGTGATATCAGCGTTAATCTGCGTCCCCTATAAACTGCTATTTGTCCTTCAGCGTCTTGGCCAATACATCGGATGGAAATGCCAGCATGTTCGGCACCAGTTCCTGCAGTATGTCCGGTCGCTCGGCCATGATTTTCGGAAACACCATCTGCATGGCGAGGCCGAGATGCTTTACCGCAGTGTACGGGTTAAAGGTCGGCGGGAATGTCTGGCTCAACAGCCCGAAGATATAATCTATGATCTCCGGCTTCGGGAACATGTAGGCAATGCCGAACACCTGCAGGTAGTCCTGGTAGTCATACTGCTTGATGTAGGTATTGAGCCACCAGTCGCAGTAATCGGCAATGGCCCGGGGAGCAATGCCCAGCTGAAATTCCTTCAGCGCGGCGGCCACGGCCAGGCCTCCCTTCCATCCGGTGATCATCGCGCCCAGGCACTCAAGCTCCTGGCAGGAGCCGGCGTCGCCAACAATGACCACATTGTTCTTGAACGGCTTCACAATGGGCGACTGAATCACTTCCATGGCCGCAAGCTCGCGCTCAATTTTCGCGTCCTTGCAGTACGGGGCAAAGGGAGAATCCTTCATGATCTGCTGCGCTGCCGCGCCGATGTCAATCCCTTGCTCAAGCGTCAGAAAGAGCAGGTTCCAATCCCCTCCTACAGGCCGCGGTACCGCGAACAGGTATACCGGCTTGCCCTGAAAAATATTTACGCCCGTGACAATGGGATCTCCGGCAACCGGGGCCTTGAAGCCGCTGACAAAAAATGATTTGACAAAAAGATTGGTGATGTGCCGGCGCTCGTTGTTGAACCCGAGCTTCTGCACCACCCGCGAGTTGGTGCCGTCGGCGGCAATCACATAGGTGCAGCGAAACTGCTTGCCGCCGGCAATGACGATGACCTCGGGGCCTGCCCAGGTGATATCGGTGAATTCGCAATTCTCAAATATCTCCGCGCCGGCGCCGCGTGCCTCCTTCAGCAGGTCCGCGGTCAGCACTTCCTTGTCATAGGTGAGTGCGATGGGCGCCTTGAGCATCCCCGGCACGGGCAGAGCATATCCTTCCGGATAGCCGAAGTGCATCCGCTTCATCCCCGGTGAATACATATACCAGTCATAGATGTTTTTAATCGGGCCGCTGTAGGGAAAGCTGAGGCCGCTTTTGGGGAAGCAGAATTTTTTGTCTCGCGGGTTATAGTGAAACAGGTCGCCGA
>CAIYCZ010000043.1 GCA_903924805.1 uncultured delta proteobacterium
ATTTATTCATGGATTCATGGCGTTATCGTTTATTATAGCCTCAGCTACCAGCTCCGCGATATCCTTAACCCGTACCCGGCCCTGCGCCTTTTCATCCTTCACGCCGTCTTCAAACATGGTCATGCAGTAGGGGCAGGCAACGCCGATTATTGAGGGATTTGTAGCCAGGGCTTCCTGGGTTCTTTCAAGATAGATACGCTTGCCGGTGTCCTCCTCCATCCACATCCGTCCGCCGCCGGCTCCACAGCAGAAACTCTGCCGTTCGCGTCGCTTCATTTCAAGCGGCTTTGTCCCTCCGCATACTTTTGCCAGTATCTCACGGGGTTCTTTATATATCCCATTATATCTGCCCAGATAACAGGAATCGTGAAACACGATTGAGCAATCATGCTGCTTCTTCAGCTTAATGCTTCCTCTCTGGAGAAGCATATGAATCAGCTGGGTATGATGGATGACCTCAAAATCAGCGCCAAACTGCTTATAGTCGTTCTTAAGGGTGCTGAAGCAGTGCGGGCAGTAGGTAATGATTTTTTTTATCCCATATTTTCGGAAGAGCGCAATGTTTTCACGGGCGAACTGGTCAAAGATATATTCGTTACCCAGCCGCCGCTGAGAGTCTCCACAGCATTTTTCTTCTGTCCCGAGGATGCCCCATGAAAGGTGGGCGGCATTGAGAATTTTGGTCAATGCAAGGGTGACCTGGCGATTTCGCGAATCAAAAGCTCCGGAACAGCCTACAAAGAAGAGGTATTCCACCCGGGCGCCGTGGGAAAGGATTTTTGTGTTGCGGTCATGTACCCATTTGTCGCGCTCGGTCGGGGCGATCCCCCAGGGGTTAAAGCGCTGCTCTGAATTTTCAAAAAAGCCAATAAGCTCCTCGGGGAAAGCCGCCTTTTCCATCACCAGATGGCGCCTCATCCACAAAAGCTTTGGCACATGCTCGATAAAGACCGGGCATTTCTCCATACAGGCACCGCAGGTCGTGCACGCCCAGATAGCATCGGTAGAAACATTGCCTTCCATGCCGTCAATGAGCGGAATCACCGCAGGGGCATCTTCAGGAGCAGATGCCAGGGTGTCCGCAGGGCGGGAGGAGAGAATTTTTGCACCATTGGCTAAGAGATTCAATTTCCCCTGATGGATTATCTGCATGGGATTGAGCGGTTTACCGGTATAGGTCGCAGGACAGGCCCGGGCACAGCGGCCGCATTCAGTACATGAGAGAAAATCAAGGAGGTCTTTCCAGGAGAACTGGACGATTTTAGAAATACCAAAACGGAGGCCCTTTTTGAAAACCATGCGCGGCAGCGTTTTAACAAAGCTGAAACTCCTGAAGAAACAGTTTGGAATAGCGGTGAGAATATGGAGGTGCTTGCTGTAGGGCAGATAGTTCAGGAAAAAGAGCAGCACCAGTGCATGCATCCACCAGAATACGCGGGCAAGCACGTGCACCGTGTTTGCCGGAACATTGGCAATGAGCGTGAAAAGAGCGTATGAAACAGGAATCCAGGAAGTCATATCCTCCTCACTCAGGCGGATATCGCAGGCATGCAGTCCGAAATAGGCGATCATGAGCGTTGCTACAAGGGCGAGAATGAAAAACGCTTCAAAGCTTGCCTCGATGTGGGGCGGGCGGAAAAAAATCCTGCGGATCACCGCAACCACCACCGCTATTAAAACAATGAGCGACATAACATCAGCCATGAAGAGGATAATGCCATAGGGGATGCCGCCAATGAAATCAAGGGAAAAGCGGGGGAAAAGGCCTGACAGGAGAAATTCAAAATTGCTCAGCGCCAGTACCATGAACCCCCAGAATAAAAAGAAGTGATTAATCCCGAATTTCTCGCTGACTACCCGCACCTGGGCAAAGGCATACACCAGCATGCCTTTAAACCGTGACCAGAGATGGTCAAATCTATTTTCAGCCCGGCCCAGACACATCATGGCAAAGAGCCGGTACACATTTTTTAAGAACAGCAAGATAGCAGCGATAAACACCAGGTAAAAAACCAATGATTCTAAACTACTCAAGGGAACTCCTTTCTATAAGGCAAGGATTATTATGAGACCGTGCGGGCTCCGCTTGTTCGCAGCTTATCAATGAGCGCCGGTATAACATCGAAAACATCGCCCACGATGCCCAGATGGGCAACTTCAAAGATAGGTGCATTTTTATCTTTGTTGATTGCTATAATATAATCAGAATCCTGCATTCCCACCAGGTGCTGGATTGCCCCCGAGATACCGCAGGCGATGTAGAGTTTGGGCCGTACGGTTTTCCCTGTTTGCCCCACCTGACGCTCATGGAGCATCCATCCCGCATCAACCGCACTGCGTGAGCAGCCAACCACTCCTCCCAGGAGGTCTGAAAGTTCAAAGAGCATTTTAAAATTATCCGGGTTGAGCATACCCCGGCCGCCGCTTATGATAACATGAGCTGCGCCAATATTGATTGAGCCCTCAGTGAGAAGCGGTGTTATCTCAAGGACTGCACTCTTAATTTGATCTGCCGGGAGCAGGAATGGTTCAACAATTACAGGACCACTTCGGCCGGGCTGCATTTCAGGCTTTGGCATGACATGGGGCCGGACCGACGCCATCTGCGGCCGTACCTTTTCAGTCAGTATGGTCGCCATGATATTGCCGCCGAACGCGGGGCGGGTCTGTTCTAACAAATGCCTGTTCTTATCAATAGTGAGGCCGGTGCAATCTGCTGTTAAACCGGTCCTCATTTCTGTAGCTACGGCTCCGGCAAGATCGCGGCCCAATCCTGTTGCACCTATAAGCACAATTTCCGGTTTGTATTTTCTAATGAGGGAGAGGGCTCCCTGAAGGTACGTTTCGGTTCGATACTGTGCAAGCAGGGGATCATCTATAAAATAAACTTTGTCTGCATTATAGGCAAAAGCCTCATCTGCAAGCCCTCCTATCTTTGATCCCAGCACAAAGGCTGATAATTCCACCCCCAGGTCTTGCGCTAATGTTCTCCCCACTCCCAAAAGCTCCCATGATACGGGATGGGCTTTGCTATCGCTCTGTTCCACAAACACCCAGACGCCACGCCAGCTCTTTATATTCGCGTCGGCCTTTTTCTGTTCTGCTTCATCCTCCTCGATTATGCTTTTAACAGCCATCTCCGTGAGCAGCTTTTCCTCCTCCGGCGTAAACACCATTTCCAGAGCACTTGCCGGGCACACCTTAACGCATTTGTGGCACCCGATACATTTTTCAATGTCAATAATCGGCTCGCCCTGCTCATTCATTTCAATGGCATCTGCCGGGCAGGCCGTCTGGCACCTGGCTCCGCAGGCAATGCACTTCCCAGCTATAAGACGCGCTTTCCCGCGCGGCTTCTTTTTCTTGTGTGGTTTTTCTTCCATTCATCCTCCATCGCTGAGTTAAGGAGTTGAGGAGTTAA
>CAIYCZ010000044.1 GCA_903924805.1 uncultured delta proteobacterium
ACCTCCTGTGTCTCAAATATTTATTCATCCATGACCATGCCGTTCAAGAATAACATCCTCATAGCCGGAGATGCCACCTGGATGCAGGAGTGCGCTATTCTTGGCGCACTCCTGATGGGATGGAAAGCAGGCAATTCCGTAACCCTGGCAGTAAAACAGACGCAGATTAACAAAGAAGGAGTTTCTGACTATATTAACTGGTACACCAAGGAACTCATCGGGCGTTACGGCCTGGGCGGCGGTTCCGGCATTGACTTTAAAGATTATTTCACCGCAGAGGACATGGATTATCTTGCCTCCGTTATCCAGAATCCCCAGCGTGCGACACTTGATTTTTATACCATCTACCGGACCATCGGTAAGATATATCTTGAACAGTTCCCGCGGATCCAGGATGAGCGGCCGGACATAATGGAGAAACTGTTCTCGATCCGCTCGGTCCATCCGGAAAACGGATTGGCAAAGAGACGCAGAAACGGATTCCTTTCAGTTTCATAATAAGGGGAGCAGTTGCATCCATCCGCTACATCCTCTCCTGATGAGTTCATCTTTTAATGCTATAGGGTCGGAGAAAGAGTTTTTATTTTTTTCTGACCCGTTATGCCTTCCGCCCTCTTCAATGCACGCGTAATTTCATACATCGTATGAGAGGTAGCCTGCAAAAAAATACGCTTCCGTTAAAAAAAATGAAAAATTTTCTTGACACCGGATACAATATGCAGTAGTGGAATAATAAAAAAACACAAAATATATATATATTATAGAGGAAACCAAAGATTGGAAAGCAAAGGGCTTCTGAGTCATGATGAAGCAAAACCTTCCAGCGAAGAGTCTGAACCTCCCGGCAGGATGCCGGATTTCGCTGGCATGAAACGGGCCGAATCATCAGTACAGCAATCAAGCCGTTCACACGTAGTTTTTTTCAACAGACCTGAAAAACCCCGCCACGCAGTTCAAAGCACCCCGCGCTCCTTTATCATCAGCCCCCGGTCAAGAGCTTTTTACAAGCGTTTTTTCCCCGGCATAACCAGCGCCGAGTGGAATGACTGGCAATGGCAGCTCTGCAACCGTATAACGGACATCAAGGGATTATCCCGCCATATAGCGCTTTCCGACAGGGAGAGCAAAGCCTTTGCTCACCACGGCGGCATGCTGCCGGTAAGCATTACCCCGTATTATGCAGGCCTGCTCGACGGCTTTGATGAATCGCAGGAGCTGCGCCGGACGGTAGTTCCGGTGCATGATGAGTTTCTGCGCACACCGGGTGAATCTGTTGACCCGCTTTGCGAAGAAGCAGACAGCCCGGTTCCCGATATCGTGCACCGCTATCCGGACCGTGTGCTGTTTCTGGTCACCGGCTTCTGCGCTACCAATTGCCGCTACTGCACCCGTTCACGCATAACAGGTAATGATAATAATGACTCCATCATGCAGGAAAGCTGGGATCAGGCGCTGTCCTATATTGCATCAACCCCTGCGGTACGGGATGTGCTCCTGTCCGGCGGCGACCCCCTGACGCTTCCTGATGAAAGCCTTGAATGGCTGCTCGAAAGATTGCGGCGTATCCCCCATGTGGAATTCATCCGCATCGGCACCAAGGTGCCGGTGGTTCTGCCGCAGCGCATCACCCCGACGCTTTTGCGCGTGCTCAAGCGGTTTCATCCCCTGTGGATGAGCATACACTTCACCCATCCGGACGAACTGACGCCCGAGGTGAGCCAGGCATGCAACCGGCTGGCAGATGCCGGTATACCGCTTGGCAGCCAGACCGTGCTTTTGTCCGGGGTGAATGATTCAGTTGCGACCATGAAGGCATTAATGCACGGGCTGCTGCGCAACCGGGTGCGGCCCTACTATCTCTATCAATGCGACCCCATTTATGGCTCCGCCCACTTCCGCACCCCGGTGGAGAAAGGGCTTGAAATAATCAGGGGGCTGCGCGGATACACCACCGGCTACGCGGTGCCCACCTTTGTGATTGATGCTCCCGGGGGGGGAGGAAAGGTTCCGCTTCTTCCTGACTATGTAGCAGGGCGGGATGGAGATTATGTTGTCATCAGGAACTATGCAGGCGACAGCTACCAGTACCCTGACCCGGACGGCACAATCGGCTTATAAAGATAGCTGACAGCTCACACCTCACACCTAACACCCCCTGGCTTCCTTAACAGGTTAGGATTACATGAACATGGGAAAAGCCGTTAAGACCATCGGCATTACCTACGATCTCCGCGACGATTACCGGGCGGCCGGATACAGTGACGAGGAGACCGCCGAGTTTGACAAGCCTGAGACAATTGATGCCATAGAGGAGACGCTGCAGTCTCTTGGCTACAGGACTGACCGTATCGGCTCGCTGCAGAAGCTGGTGATGCGCCTTGCAGCGGGTGAGCGGTGGGATCTGGTATTCAACATCGCCGAAGGCATGTATGGCTATGGCAGGGAGGCAGCGGTTCCCGCGCTCCTCGAGGCGTACCGCATTCCTTACACCTTTTCCGATCCCCTGGTGCTGTCCCTTACCCTGCACAAGGGCATGACCAAGCGCGTGATACGGGATCTCGGGATCCCCACGCCTGACTTTGCTATTGTCGAAACAGCGGCTGATAGTGAGACCATAGAGCTTGATTTTCCGGTGTTTGCCAAGCCGGTTGCAGAGGGGACCAGCAAGGGCGTCTCTGATGCATCACGGGTAACTGCTCACCGTGACCTGCTGAATGTGTGCCGCGATCTTATGCTTCGCTATAAACAGCCGGTGCTTGTCGAGAGCTATCTGCCGGGCCGCGAATTCACGGTCGGCATTGTCGGCACCGGTGAAGATGCCCGGGCCGTGGGCGTCATGGAGGTCATGCTGAACGAGCATGCAGAACGTGACGTCTATTCCTACACCAATAAGCAGCAGTATGAGGAGCGGGTGCAGTATCGCCTGGCAGATGACGCTATGGCAGACCGGGCACGGGAAACAGCTCTTGCAGCATGGAGGGGGCTTGGCTGCAGAGACGGCGGCAGGGTTGATGTGCGCGCCGATGCTTCCGGCAATCCGAACTTCCTGGAAGTCAACCCGCTTGCCGGACTACACCCAAAACACTCGGACCTGCCCATCATGTGCACCCTGGCAGGAATCTCATATCAGGCACTGCTTGATATGATTACGCGCTCCGCGCTCAAGCGTCTCAATCGTGCACGCACAACCACACACGCACACCCTTCATCCCGGATTTCACGGGCCGCTCCCGGCAGCCCCCGCTCTCTTTTCCGCTGATTAACAGTAAACAGGACACACCATGTCACGGCAAACCGATTTCTGGGGTAATCTGAGCGCGTTTCTGGCGCTGTTTCTCGATAATGTCGGGAACCTGGTGTTTTTGAGCTCGATTCTTATCGTTACCTTTCACTACCCCGCAGACCTCGTCCTTACCCGGATGCTGCCAGGCACTGCACTGGGCGTGCTGTTCGGCGATCTGACCTATACCTGGCTCGCTCTCAGGCTGCGAAAAAAAACCGGCCGCACTGATGTGACCGCAATGCCGCTTGGCCTTGATACGCCATCAACTATCGGTATTGCCTATGCGGTGCTGGGGCCTGCCTATCTTGCCACCAATGATGCCATGCTTGCGTGGAAGATCGGCATGGCTAACCTGTTTATAATCGGCGTGGTAAAAATTATTACGTCTTTTCTGGGCGGGTATGTACAGAGGGTCATCCCAACTGCCGGGCTGCTGGGATCAATTGCCGGCATAGGGCTGCTGTTCCTCGGCTTTCTTCCGCTTATTGAAATTTTTAACAGCGTCATTGTAGGCATGGTGGCAGCGGGGCTCATGTTCTACGTGCTGGTGGGAAAGATGGAACTGCCCTACCGGCTGCCGGGCGTTCTTGTCGCCGTGGTGCTTGGCTCTCTGTTATACCGGGTGCTCGGAGTTGCCGGCTATATACCGGAGTTTCAGGCTCCGCCCCTGCAGATAACGCTCACCGCACCTGCATTCAGCATCGGTTTTTTATCGGTCCTCCCGGAAACCCTTAAGTATCTGCCGATTGCGATTCCCTTCGGCATCATGACCATTATCGGCGGGATCAATAATACCGAGAGTGCGCGTCTGGCAGGGGACGACTATCGGGCCCGCGATATCCTGCTCACCGAGGCATTCGCAACGCTTGTTGCAGCCTTCTTCGGCGGAGTGGCTCAGACAACCCCCTATATCGGTCATCCGGCCTATAAGAAGATGGGGGCCACCCACTGGTATACGCTGGCTACCGGACTTTTAATCGGCCTTGGCGCTTTAGGCGGCATTATTGCAGTTATTGTGAACATCATTCCAAAAGCAGTGCTCGCGCCCATCTTTATATTTGTCGGCTTTGAAATAGTATCTCAGGCATATGCAGCGGTCCCGGCAGCACAATGGCCTGCGGTGACCTGCTGCTTTTTCCCAACCATTGCCAGCCTGGTACTGATCATCCTTGGCCAGTTTCTCCAGCAGATGAACATTTCTGCAGGCGCACTTACCCCACAGCTGAAGTCACTCTATCAGACGCTCACCGTGCTTGGTAATGGATTTATCCTTACGGCAATGCTCTGGGGCGGCATGCTCTCTTCACTCATCGAAAAACGGACCAAGCGTTCCGCGACCTATGCGGTGCTGTGCGCCGTATGCACGCTGTTCGGGCTGATGCACTCGGTGCTGCCGTCAGGGGAAGTGTATCTGCCGTGGAATATGGCGGGCCAGGTGCACTGGGAGATAGCCTTTTCGTATATTGTCCTGTCAGGCCTGTTCTGGGGACTTGCGGTAAGCAGACGGTAAGAGGTTGCGACGGCCGGAAGAAAATTATTTTTGGGACTCTTCCAGATGTTCAAGCATAATGACCAGCCGGTCAGGAGGGGTTACCAGGGTGAGCTCATCAGGGGCAAGCTGTAATGCCTTGCGCCAGGCACGGTCGCTCACGGTGAATACCGGCTCCTTGTTTATGAAAGCATGCGGCAGAAGCATGCGGCAGGCACCCATGCCGGCATACCCCTTGATGAAGCTGCCGGTAGAATAGCAGTAAGCCCGCGTCAGCAGGTGAACCTGCTCAGGTGTGCCAAACACTATCAGCACATCCGGCTCAGGAATGCTGCCCAGCGGACCCATGATAACCGCCTGATACACTTCCTTAAATTTCGGGAACAGAAGATCTGCCTCCTGCTCTGCTTTTGCCTGGATGGCTTCGATCGGAAAAATGTTTACTGACGCCACGTGGAACTCGTCGCTTTGCGCGCGCTCCCCGGTGCTCATGTGCTGCACAGCCCCGGGTCAAGTCCTGTGGCTGCACAGCCAAGCAGGCACACATGGTCTTCCCGGGTCGTGTAAAACGTACGCTGCTCTTCCAGTACCTCCCCTGAACATGTAGCAGATATTGTTCTTATCCGCGTATGCTTTTATATCCCCGGGTGCCTCTTTTGACCACTGTAAGGCGATAACCGGTTTTTTAATACCAAGCTGCCTGTGCAGAATTGATTTAATGGTGGCAATGTCCATAAAAAAATTCCTCCCGCACCAATTCTCGCAAAAAAAACCAATCAGCGCAATAGATAATCAAGCGGCTTATAGGTATTTTGGGCGCTGCCTGTTTAAAATACCATTTACTTTTTAGTGCATATATTTTATTACGTAAGCATATGAAAAATATCGCAACGGTTGTTGAAAGCAAAGCATGCAGCGGCTGCGGCATGTGTGTTTCTGCCTGCCCGGTTGAAGCGATAAAGATTGGGGCAATTTCCCTCCCCGAAGTTACCGGGGAATGCACTGAGTGCGGGATCTGCACTGAGCTCTGCCCGCGGGTGGAGATGCCCTATGCTGACATTGAGCAGGATGTTTCCCGGAGGAACGGGGCCGAGACTTATGACAGCCTGCTTGGCTATTATACCAGAATCTGTCTGGCGCGCTCATCCAGTGATGCAATCCGCAAACGCTCCTACTGGGGCGGGGCAACCACAGCCTTTGTCACCTTTCTTCTTGAGCAGGGCCTCATTGACTCTGCTTTGCTCACCGACAGGGTGCATAATGTAACATACTGTGCACACCCGAGACCGCGGATTGTAACAACAAAAGAAGACATCCTCGCCTGCGCATTCACAAAACCGGCGGTAAACCCCCTGCTGGCACATCTTCCGCTACCGGGCAGCCGGGTTGCTGTGGTGGGCACATCCTGCCATATAGAAGCCGTCAGAAAGGCCCAGTTTCTTTCCATCCAGAAAACTACGGCAGGAGAGCGCTGCCGGGAGCTGGTCGGCAATATCAGGTTTCTCATCGGGCTCAACTGCTTTTTTGCCAATAATGCTAAAGGTGTTGAGCAACAACTTGCGCGGCTGGGATTGAAAGAGGAGAACATAAAGCGGTTTTTCTACGCGACGGGGATCCCCTGTGTAGAGCTGTTTGACGGCGCCATTAAAGAAATCCCCGGCGGCAATGAAAACTTTTCGTCGTTAAATCTCGGCTGCCTCCTGTGCTATCCATCATATACCGCACGGCTTTCAGATGTGACCTTCGGCAAGACCATGTCGGAAGAGTGGGGCTGGAATGACGTTATATGCAGGAGCAGGCGGGTTGATGAATTGCTGCACGATATGGAAGCCAAAAAGCTTATCGAGGCACGGGACACGGTGGACGGGGGAACTGAGCTGTTGCAGTCCCTGCTTGAAGCAGAAGTGTTTAAGGTTGATGCTATAGGCTATGCCGCCTATCTTGAGACGGGGAAATTCAGCCCCGATCAAACCGCATCAGCAATGCTCAACCGCCCCGGCGGCACCATCTCCGGAAGGAACCGGTTAACCCTCATCCAGGCAGTCCGCAAATATTCTTTTTATGA
>CAIYCZ010000045.1 GCA_903924805.1 uncultured delta proteobacterium
AGGGTTCTAGTGGTTTACGTTTATCTCACTTGAATCCTGGACCTCTTGACCCCTCATTTTATAGCTACTTGATTTTTTTATTAATCTCCCGTGCCACCTGTTTCATGGAATTGAGCATCGCTTCCCTCTCTTCACGGGAGTATTTTTTAAAAGCAAACTGGCCGGTTTCAAGCATCTCAATAACTTTTTTCAACTCCTGAATAGTGGTGCCATCAACTCGGGCTTCAGAGAGCTTTGACTCAAACTCTCCCGGCGTCAGTGCACTGCCGGTTATGTTCAGCTTATCGCCGATGAAATCTTTAATGGCCTTTGCCGCATCCCGGTAAAACACCGAATCATCATGATTAAGGGATTTTTTTATGGGGGATATTTTTCTGAAGAAATTTTTATACGCAGTTCTGCCGCGCGCAAGACCTCTGTCTGAATCGTATAATTCCTTCCGCTGTTTTATTAAAAGGGCAGCAGTGAACCCCATGACCGGCAGAAAGAAAAGAAGCATGGCGACCCATGCAAGCGGATGACTGTTTACCGGATTGAGCACATCAACAGAAGTATGTATGGGGAGAATATCCCTGCCCAGAATTTTAATCTCCTGTTTTGTTGATTTCGGTTTTTCAGCTTCTGCAACCGGGAGCTTTTCTTTATCTTTACCAGGGATTGCTTCTACCAGGTGCGGCCCGGTTCTGGCAGTTTCATATTTCCCTGACCGGGGATTGAAATAGGACAGGGCAACGGGTGGAACCTGGAGAATGCCCTCTTTCAGGGGTACCAGCGCCTTCTTGATAACCAGTTTCCCGCCTATTTGAGAGCCTGAGAGCTGCGGTTCAAAAGAGGGCTTATCATCGTAGACTTTAAACCCGTCAAGATTTTCAAGTTTTATCCCCGGTGCGCCTTTGAGGTTTCCCGTGCCGGTGAGGGTCACGGTGAGCGTTGTTGACTCGCCAACCTCAAGCTTGTTTTTGGTCAGCTCTGCAGCTGCCTGAAACTCACCCACCAGGTTGCTGAAATCTCGCGGCCTTCCCTCTTCCGGAAGCGGTCTGACCGTAATATCTATGGGAGCAGTTCTGAGAATTTTCGGCTCGGTCCGGGAAAACCCGAAAAAAGAATCATCAAAGAAGGGATCATTAGAAAACCCGCGACCGCGCTGCTGCTTCTTCACCACCACGTCGCAGCGAAGCGTTGAGGGTGAAATGGTCAGGGTGCCGGCTTTTAGCGGGAACAGGGCATGTCTTACTTCAGTTACCATACATTGCTGGCCATTGATTGTTGTCTGATACTCTTTTTCTTTTCCCAGGCTTTCCGTTATAAAACCATCAAAAGAAGGGCTTTCGGTCAGGCGCGCATTTGCCACCTTGACCCGGCGACAAAATTTCAGGGTGTAAACTATCTGTTCGTTGAGGTAGGGACTCTTATTATCAACCTCTGCAGTCACAAACACATCTTTATCCTGTGCTTCTCCGGGACGTGCCTCAGTTTTGCGGAGGGTGATTTTTATCGTGTTGCTGGTAAGCGTTGTGCCCTTATAATTGAGGGTTGCCGGCCCGATGGTAAATGCCCCCTCTTTTTTAGGATAAAGGACATAACGGTAATCAACGCTTGATGACATCTGCCCGTTTATAATCTGAACGCGGGATGAACTGCCACGTGATGTTATTTCAAAATCGGGCAGTTTGGGGAGTGCTGGTTCACCGCTTGCCCCCTCAACAGATAGGGTAAGCGTAATGTAGTCCTCCAGCGTTGCCTCATCCTTATCCGCAGTTATTGTTATGGCGGCATCAGCAGCTATAACTACCGACGCAGTGAAGAGCAGAAGAGAGATGGTGATTAACAAGGCTATTAGTTGTTTCATAAGCTTATTATGAGGCACAAAAAATTGCGGAATGCAGATTTCAGATTGCGGAATGTG
>CAIYCZ010000046.1 GCA_903924805.1 uncultured delta proteobacterium
CCATTTTTATAAAAATACGGTTCGGAGCTTTACCGAGCTTCTTGAAGAGGGAATAGCGGCAGGCAGCTTGAAGAAAATGAGCGCAGAGAAGCTGGCACGGGTCATGTATTTTCTAATCATGGGCACGTTTTTTACCTATTTCTCAACGGATGTTGACTTTGATCTTATTGATCAGGAAACATTTAATATGGAAGCGCTGCTCATGGGGATTCAGAAACAGCGGTAAGGCAGAAAATTTTTACTTAATAAGTATACTGACCAGTCAGTAGGGCATTTTTGAATTCGCCAAAACTAAAACAACAGAGGGAGGAATCAGCATATGAGTTTGCCAAAAGGCGCATACCAGGCCCTGGAAGACGCGCTGGGAGCGCAATACGTGTGCGATGAGCCGGCGGTTACCAGCGCCTACAGTTATATGTGGCTTATTTACAGCACCCACGCGCAGTCAGGACGATACCGGCCTGCTGCGGTGGCGCTGCCCGGAAGCACCGAGGACGTGCAGACCATTATAAAAATTGCCAACCGCTATAAATTTAATTACATCCCGGTGGGCACCAATCTGCTTCCCCCCACCATTCCGGTCCGGCCGGATACGGTCATTATTGACCCGAAGCGGATGGACAAAATCATCGAGATTGATCAGAAGAACATGTACGCGGTGGTGGAACCCTATGTCACCTATGCCCAGCTTCAGGCCGAGGTGATGAAACTGGGGCTGACCATCACCGTTGCCGAGGCCGGCTCGCAGGTTTCGGTGCTGGCCAATAACATGTTTCAGGGCATGGGCGGGACCGGGCACAAGTTCGGCTACAACCGGGGTGTGCTCGGCTGCGACTGGATACTGCCCAACGGCGACCTGCTGCACCTCGGCTCGCGCGGCAACGCGCCGGGCGAATGGTTCTGGGGCGACTGTGCCGGCATGAATCTCAAAGGGCTGCTGCGCGGCGACTCCGGCCACTGCGGCGGGCTGGGCATGGTGACGGCCATGGCGGTGAAGCTCTTCCCCTATCCGGGCCCGTTGGTGTTTCCGGTGAAGGGAAAAAATCCGAACTTTACCGCGGAGTTCCCGCATGACCGGTTCAAACTGAATCTGATTAAATTCCCCGACCGGAAAAAACTGATTGATGCGATGTATGAGATCGGCCACGCTGAAATCGCCGCGGCAGTGCATGAGGAGCCGGCAAGCATGATTCTCTCCTATGCCTCTCCGTCTGTTGAGTACTTCTGGGAGCGCTGGCCGGAGTTCCAGAAGGTGTGGCGCAACGTGATGTCGGTGGTGCTCATCGGCTTCTCCTCTTCGCGCCAGATGGAATATGAGCAGAAGGTGCTTGATTCCATTGTCATAGAGCTCGGCGGTGAATACATCCGCGAAGGCTCAGAGTTGTGGAAAACAGCAGAAGACAACCTGGGCGAAAACTTAAGGACCGGATCTTCCAACCGCCTGTTCCGCATCGCCGGCGACTTCTTTGTCATCGGCGGGTTCAGCTTTGATTCCATTGACCAGAGCTACAAGATGAGCGAGGAGTACATGTGGCCGCTCATCGAGGAGGCGCAGAAAAAGGGCCATTTTGTCGAGGACGACACCCACAACGACTGGCTCAACTCCTACCAGCTCGGGCAGATTTCCGAGACCGAGCCGCTCATCTATTTCGAGCACGACCTTGAAGCGGGCGCCTCGTTTATCAACGGCTATATCCAGACGATCGTCGAGGCCGTCAAGCGCAAGATGTCCCCCACCTGGCCGCTGGGGCCCATGAACTATATTGCCGGCCCGCACCGCTGCAACTACCATGAGCTGGTGCTGAAAATAAAGAAGACGCTTGACCCGCGGCTGACCTCCAACCCCGATTATCCGGTGCCGCAGCAGCCTCCGGGGTAAGAACAGCGGAGCAGAAAAATGCAGTAAAATCTGGAACTCAG
>CAIYCZ010000047.1 GCA_903924805.1 uncultured delta proteobacterium
AACAAGCGACAGCTTTGTTGACTATCTTATTGAACAGGGGTGCACCGTGGGTTGGTATTTCACATATGTTCCTGTTGGAAGGGAGCCAAATCTTAACCTTCTTCCCTCGCCATCCCAGAGGGAACACCTGAGAAACCGGGTTAATTACATTCGCAACAGTAAGCCCATTCTGATCGGGGACTTCTGGAACGACGGACCGGTTGTAGGCGGGTGCCTTGCCGGCGGCAGGAAATATTTTCACATAAACTCTCAAGGGGATATTGAGCCATGTGTATTCTGCCACTTTGCCGTAGATAATATAAGACGCACTTCCCTGACAAAAGCACTCAACTCCCCAATGTTTCAGCGCATCCGCCAGACGATCTACAATAACCCTAATAAGCTTCGCCCCTGCATGATCCTCGATCATCCCGATGTCTATAGAGAGGTTTCAGCATTTGAGGGAGTCTATTTCACTCATGATGGTGCTGACAGGGTGATAAAAGAGCTTGCTCCTGAACTTGACCGTTTTGCAGAATCCTATGGAAAAATTGCGGATGAAATATGGGGAAAAGAATACTGTAATGGTTCAAAATGAGATCATCCGCTCGACGATAACGGTTTTAATATGTTGTTTACTTTCCTGCTGTGCCTTCCAAAGAGTACGTACACAACCTTCCCTCTTTGATTCACCTAAAAACACGATTGTCCCTACTACAGTTGTAGAGACCTTGCGGGTGCGGGCAGGTAGAATTTCTACGATAAAATCCTCCCTTACCATGCTTGTAAAATATAAAGCCTTGGCAAAGCCTGAAAAACTGAGAGGCTTTATTGCCATTGGTGGTCCTGGCAAAATCCGCTTCAAGGGATTCACTCTTCTGGGGTTGACGCTTTTTGACCTTGCTGTTCGCAATGGTCGGGTGCAACTATTTCTACCGGGCAGGGATGAGCTTTACCAAGGCGACCTGAAGGATGTTTATGATTCTCCGCTTGCGCTTCCCTTCCTGCCTGATGACATTTCTACAATTTTTTATCCTGAAACGTATGCCGTTCCTAGCCTTCAGTGCCGGGAAACCGAAGGCTACTATATTTTTCGCGTTCCAGATGAAGATATTACGCCCTCTTGGCGGTGCAGATATCTGTGGATAGAAAAAAAACAGCTAACCGTACACAGAATGGAAATCTATACGCAACACGGCCTAGAAACAGTATGCAGCCTTGGCAGCTACCAACTGATCGATGGAAACTACTTTCCGTTTATGATAGAAATAGCCGGACAACGCGATGGGTCATGTATCAAAATAGCCGTTAATTCAATAAAGGTAAACGATACCATTGATTCAAATGCATTCAGCATTGATGCAGCAAACATAAAGAGCATTAAAAAACTGGGGAAATAATATTTTCCGACATTATGACACCAACACAGTCACATAAAAGGGTTCTTATCACCGGCCTTGGTGCAGTGACTGCACTTGCAGCGAACGCCCCTGGGACATGGGATAAGCTCATTTCAGGTGCTTGCGGGATCTCAAGTGTTGACCTTTTTGATACTTCAGGTTACCGAACAAGGATAGGGGCACAGGTGAGGAAGTTCAACTTACCCTCGTGGTGCAGCGCGAGGCAGATTCGGCGGCTGTCACGCTGTGATCTGTTTGGCCTGTCTGCTGCTGAGGAGGCTCTTCGTGATGCAATGCTTGATTTATCAACTGAGAACAGAGATAGAATCGGTATATGCCTCGGTGGTGGAGCAGGTGGCGTACTGCTTGCAGAAAAGTTTCGACGCAGGATGTTTCTGAAACAAAAAGCAAAGCCATCACTGCTTCTGCCGTTTGCAACCTGCTCCACGGCAGACTGCATTGCCAGCATGTATAATATATCTGGACCCCGCTCAACCATAGCAACTGCGTGCTCATCAAGTGCGACCGCCATAGGCTACGCAGCTGGGCTAATCCATCAGGGCAGAGCAGATGTTATGATTGCTGGAGGCAGTGAGTCGCTCTGTGAGCTTACTTTCAGTGGCTTCAATGCCCTGCGGCTGCTTGATGACAGTCCCTGCAGACCCTTTGATGCAGGCAGAAAAGGTCTGTCTCTGGGAGAAGGAGCTGCAATTTTAATACTGGAGGAGTCTGAGCGCGCTTTTACGCGCAAGATACCTGTTTACGGAGAATTAGTGGGATATGCAATAACCGGCGATGCTTATCACATGACGGCACCTGAATATGACGGCAGAGGTGCAGCCTCTGCAATGCAAAAGGCTCTTGAGTTGCATGGTCTTAAGCCTGAACAGATTGATTACATAAATGCCCACGGCACAGGCACTCTAATCAACGATACATCTGAAACAAAAGCAATAAAAAAGGTCTTCGGCAATTACGCTTATAAAATACCGGTGAGTTCGGTTAAATCAATGGTGGGACATTGTCTTGGTGCAGCAGGTGCAATGGAGGCCCTTGCTACGGTTCTTGCCGTCAAGCATAATATAATACCACCTACCATAGGCTACGAGGCTCAAGACCCGACATGCGACCTTGACTATGTCCCCAATAGTGCACGGTCACAGACTGTAGCCCTTGCGCTGAGTAACTCTTTTGCATTCGGCGGGAACAATACTACCCTTGTTTTCAGTAAGTTTCAGAAGGAAAAATGAGCACTGCTGTTGTTGCAACCGGTATTGGAATAATTTCATCTCTTGGCAATTCTCTAGAGACATTCTGGGAGAACTGTGTTGCAGGGGAATCCGGAATCCGCCGTATTACGGGTTTTGACACTTCAGCATACAAATCACATCTTGGCGGTGAGATACAGGATTTCAATCCCCGCGACTTTTTGAAGCCGATGCAATATCGAAAGATGAGCAAGGCCTCACGGTTTGCAGTTGCAGCCAGTATTCAAGCTCTTAAAGATGCATCGCTTGCTGTAACGGAAGATAATGCTGAGCAGATTGGAGTTATTACTGGCACGGGGTATGCCAGCACATCATATACCGATGATTTTTTTGTGAGCCTTTTGCAGGAAGGGCCATCCGGCGCCGAACCGTTTTTTTTCCCTGAAACCGTTCCCAATGCCCCTGCCAGCCAGATATCCATATTTCACAGTATACGGGGGCCTCTTTCAACTGTCAGCCATAACAATGTTTCAGGAGAACTAGCAATCACTTATGCCTGCGACCTGCTTCAATCGGGGGCTGCTGGTGCAGTAATTGTCTGCGGTGTTGATGAACTCAATCCAATAATTTTCCATGCCTATGCAAGTCTTGGCGTGCTTTCTCCCAGATGCGGAAGCGAGGAAATGCTCAGACCATTTGACCGTGAACGAAACGGGGTAATCCTTGGGGAGGGCGCTGCTGCGCTTGTGCTTGAGCGGGTGGACCATGCAGAAGCACGGGGGGCTCATGCATACGGAAAAATTTGCGGCTATGCCTCTTCTGGGAGTTCTGTAACTTTGGGAACTTATGATACAGGTGGAGAACAGCCGGCACGGGCTATTGAGGAAGCCCTCAGCGATTCCGGAATTCTTCCTGAAGATATAGACTATATCAGCGCAGCTGCTAATTCATCACGAGAGCTTGATCGCCTCGAAGCACTGGCTGTTAAAAAAGTTTTTAAAGAATATACTTCGCACATACCCGTAACTGC
>CAIYCZ010000048.1 GCA_903924805.1 uncultured delta proteobacterium
AAAGAGCGCACCAGAAATTTTGCCTTGAAAGCAATTAATCTTGTGGAAGCACTGCCAAGAGGACGAATCTCTGATGTTCTGGGCAGGCAATTGCTTCGATCTGGTACATCTGTTGGTGCTAATTACCGGGCTGCATGTAGAGCAAAATCTTCTGCAGACTTTATCTCGAAGATGGGTATCGTTGAAGAAGAAATTGACGAATCACTATATTGGATGGAATTACTTGTATCATCAGGCTTGGTTTGTCATGATAAAATTGCTGATCTTTTGAATGAAGCAAATCAATTAACGGCGATAACTGTTTCTTCAATTAAAACGGCCAAGCGAAATAGACGATAGTTTTTAAATTCCGCATTCAGCAATCACAAATCAGCATTTGTAAACCCCGAGCCCCGTTTTTCGGAGGTGGTATGTACATTTTAGGCATTTGGGACGGACACGATTCCGGTGCTGCCATTATTAAGGATAATCAGATCCTGGTTGCCCTGAACGAAGAGCGGCTGACCAGGCGGAAGCTTGAGGTGCGCTTTCCCGAACACTCCATCAGGAGTTGTTTACAGCACCTGAACCTTGCGCCGTCAGATATCAGGCACATCGCTGTTTCCACCTATGATTTTTCTAAAACGCTGGCACGGATTTTCCCGCAGACAAAGGAAGAATACTACCTCATCAGGCGGAGAAAAAAATCTCCCGGGCTGCTGAGCACACTTAAAAAGAGGGCAAAGTATTGGCTGACGGAGTATGGCCCCAGCGCATTTAGCAAACGTCTGAGCGAGACATATCTCAGGAGGACGCTTGATCAATCAGGGTTCAGTAATTATAATCTGCACCTTGTTGATCACCATCTGTGCCATGCAGCAGCAGCGGCTTTCTGCAGCGGTTTTGACCGGTGTCTGGTGATGACGGTAGATGGTATCGGTGATGCCCTGTCAGGAACTATAAGCACCCTCACCGACGGTACCCTTGAAAGGAAAGCGGAAATATCGGGTCGTCATTCACCGGGCATCTTTTTTGAGCATGTGACAAACCTGCTGAACATGCGCGAGCTTGAAGACGAGGGCAAGGTGATGGCACTGGCAAACTATGCCTATCCTATTCCTGACAGCGAAAACCCGCTGCTTGACCTTGTCCGTATAGACGGCCTCCAGGTAATTTGCAAATACAGCAGCCTGCGCATGTATGATGAGCTGAAGAAAATATTGTGGAAGTATCCGTCCGAGCAGTTTTCCTACATGGCACAGCGCACCCTTGAGGTGCGGATAACAGATTTGGTAAAAAATGCCGTGGCAGCGACCGGCCTGCATAACGTGGCTCTCTCCGGTGGTGTGTTTTCAAACATAAAAGTCAACATGCTCATCAGAACACTGCCTGAGGTCCATGACTGTTTTGTGTTTCCGCACATGGGAGACGGCGGGCTGGCACTGGGGGCTGCTCTTGCACGTAATTATGAACTGAATGGAATCACATCCTGCCCGCTCAACGATGTGTTCTTAGGATTGGGGTATTGTGATGCGGATCTGAAAGCTGCCCTTGATGCGAGCGGGCTTGACTATCGCCATTGCGAGAATATCGAGGAGGAGACCGCACGGCTTATTGCCCGGGGCTTTATTGTCTTCTGGTTCCAGGGACGGATGGAATACGGCCCGCGGTCGCTCGGAAATCGCAGCATCCTGGCGCTTCCCAATTCCAAACGCATCAGGGACGTGCTCAATCTGCGGCTGAAGATGCGGGTCTGGTATCAGCCGTTCTGTCCGTCCATGCTTGAGGATGATGCCATAGTCTATCTTGATGAATACAACGGCACTCCCAATCGCTTTATGACTATGGGATACATGGTGAAGGATGAGAAGCGGGATGAAATCGAAGGAGTGATCAGCGTTGATGGCAGCTGCCGGCCGCAGATTATTTCCGCTTCGGCCTCGCGTTATGGAAAACTTCTGCAGGAAGTAAAGAACCTGACCGGCACGGGCATTGTCCTCAATACCAGTTTTAATATACACGGAGAGCCCCTGGTCTGCTCTCCCCGGGATGCGCTGAATACGCTGGTAAAAACCCGCAATGACTATCTGGTGATGGGGAACTATCTGGTAACGCTGAAAACCTGAACAGCAATGCCAAATGACAAAATCCAAATGACAAATAAATGTCAAATGTCGAAACCGCACTGCAAACAAAAAAATGGTTTTGAAATTTGGATTTTGAAATTCATTTGTAATTTGAGCTTTTAATTTTGTCATTCATACAAGGAGTACCGATGAAAAAAGCCTATATACCGTTTATCCTGAGCGGCCTGCTGTTCCTGGGCGGCGGCATTGTTTTGTACTGGTGGATGTCCTCCTTTGCTTCCTGGACGCTGCAGGAGCAGCTGCAGATATTTTCTCCCCTATCTCTGGAGATTATCTTTTTCCTCGTGGTAGTGGCAATCGGCATTAACATAAAATGTTTCAAGGCGCTGTATGATGAAATCCCGAGAAATGTACGCATTGGTGCCGGCAGCATAGTAATTGCCGGGCTGGTGCTCTCCATGTTTGTTGCTCCGCGCATTCACCGGATCTACTATGACGAAGATATCTATGAAAATATCGGACAGAATATTGCCTGCCTGAAAAGTTCCAATTTCTCCTATGGGGGCACCTACCTGGAAAATATCGGCACGGTGTGGAAGAACTTCATCGGCCGGGCCGGCATGTGCAACGAGGGAAAAAATGATTACGGGGAGTATACCTGCCTGCGCCTGGAATACAATAAAGAGCCAAACGGCTGGCCGTTTATACTGAGCGTTGTGTACCGGCTGTTCGGCGTCTCAGAGCTTGCTTCGTTTCTAACCAGTAATATTCTTTTCGGCTTGTCCGTTATCGTTGTGTTTTTGAACGGGTATCTGCTGTTCAGAAGTCCCAGCGCAGGTCTGTATGGTGCATTAGTGTTTGCCCTTACCCCTGAATTTTTGCGCTGGTCGAATACCACAGCGGTTGAGCCGAGCGCTGCGTTTTTTGCGGGAGCTGCCCTGTGCAGCGCACTTATATTTCTTAAATATCGTACAACCCCGTCGCTGTTTTTAGCGGTCGTTGTTACTGCCTTTGCAGCGCAGTTCAGACCTGAGTCGGTTATGATTGTCGGGGTCGTCGGGCTTGCGATACTGTTATACGGGTGGGAGGAGCTGAAAAAGGGGCGGTTCTGGTTTTGTGCGGCTCTGTTCTTTGTCCTGATTATCCCGCATATCATCCATCTCTATGCGGTACGGGATGTCGGCTGGGGCAACACCGGGCCGAAATTTTCCCTGATGTATTTCCAGGGGAACTTCAGGAGCAATTTTCTCCACTATGTGAAGAATAAACAGTTTCCGATCCTTGTCACCATCCTGTTCCTCCTGGGTGTATTTCTGAAAACCGGTAGTGGAAATTCAGGCGCTGCCGCATACCCGTGGAAGGAAAAGGTGGTGGCTGGTGTCTGGTTTCTTTTATTCTGGGGAATATTCATATTCTTCTATGCCGGAAGCTACACCTATGGTGCTGACGTGCGGTTTGCACTGGTATCATATATGCCCATCGCCATTATTGCAGGCTACGGGGCATCAGCAGTTGTTTCCTGGGCAGGAAGAAAAATAGAAATAGTGCCTGCGGAATATCTGCTATTCTGTCTCATCATCATATCGTTTCTCTCCTTCCTCCCCTATGTGCGGACGGTGGGCCAGGAAGCGTGGGCAGCGCGCGCTGATCACCGGTTTGCACAGGAGATGGCAAAGGCACTCCCGGATGACTCTGTTGTACTCACCCACAATCCCAACATGTTTCTCCTCTGGGGTAAAAACGCAGCCCAGGCATCTCTTGCCACCGAGCAGACAGGGTATTTCAACAGTTTTTTCAACCGGTATAAGGGCGGAATATATTTTCACTATAATTTCTGGTGTAATGTGTCAGACCCCCTGCAGCAATCATTTTGCAAAAACATCATTGAGCGGTATCACTGCACGCCCGTCATGACATTCAAGGAAAAAGATTATACCTATGTGCTGTATAAAATGGAAAGGGAATAGATAAGAGGGAATAGGGAATAGGGGTTCGGGGCAGGGGATGAACAGTTATAAAAAGTTAGCAGTCTGGCAGAAGTCAGTTAACCTGGCAATACTCATAATTGAATTATATTGATAATAACCAACTTGATAATATCGGACAGTAGCATATTACATGTTAAAGTCATGCCTGAATTTAGGCTAAAGAACTTCTCTCGGATTTGACACAAAGTCTGCCCTGTTCTACCTCTAATGCCCTCCACAATATATCGGTTTCTACCCTTTATTTTTATTGACTCCCTTTATTAAAGGAGTATTTTTTATTAACTAAGGGGGACTACCCTGATTGGGAATATCACTATAGATAATTGGTAGTTTTAAAATGAACCTCTATCAGCCTGTGCGATGGTGGATGATTTTTGTTTTTTAAGAATGTAAATTAAAAGGAATGGCTATGAAAAAATTAAAGGTTATAATTCTTTATTTACATAAGCATACCTAATGGACAGAGAGTAGCATCATGGAAATCGGTTACCGCATAGCAGGGTGTTATGAGATTCACCTCATCCTTGGTGGTGGGATGGGCATTGTCTATGTCTGCTATGACCATGAGTCTAAACAAGTCATTGCCCTCAAGACCTTCCAAGATAAGTATTTCACCTCAAAACAGATAAAGGATGCCTTCAAAAAAGAGGCACTTGCCTGGATACAACTTGAACGACATCCGTATATTGTAAGAGCTTTCTGGGTTCAGGAACTTGACTGCCGGATGTTTGTTGCAAGTGAGTTTATCGCCCCTGATGAGCAGGACAGAAACACTCTCACCCACTATCTTACCTCCCCCATATCCCTGAAGCAGGCGCTGACCTGGGCCATCCAGTTCTGTTACGGGATGGCGTATGCCTGTTCCCGTGGAGTAACTCCTCACCGTGACATCAAGCCTGACAACCTCATGATGACAAAAGATGGAACCTTGAAGATAACGGACTTTGGCCTGGCAGGGTTATGGGAAGGAGCAGAGGCGGGGGAGTTATTACCTGAGGGCATAGATGAAAACCGCAGAGGGTTCACCTTTAGTAGGAGAGCCGGGGATAAAGTAGTATTCGGGACACCTGCCTGGATGGCACCGGAGCAGTTTGAGGGAGAAGCGGATGTGCGCAGTGACATTTACAGTTTCGGCATAGTGATGTACCAGATGATAAACGGGGGCCGCAGCCCGTTCACGGCAGACAATCCAGAACATTTCTGGGAGGTGATGAGAAATTTACACCATACAGTCCCGGTGCCAAAAGTTGATTCTCCATTATTTCCAATAGTTGAGTGCTGTCTTGCAAAAGCCCCGCAGAAGAGATACCAGTCCTTTAGTGAGTTACTGAGTGAGTTGTCGCTGCTCTTGAAAAAGCAGACAGGTGAGACTATTACCCCGCCTCAAAAAAAAGAGCTTGAGGCATGGGA
>CAIYCZ010000049.1 GCA_903924805.1 uncultured delta proteobacterium
CTCACCTGACTGCTGCAGGAAATACTACCATGGCCCACATCCTGGTGGGATTAGACCCCAAATACATCCGTGAGGCCCCGTATACCCCTGTTGCCAATTTTATCCCCCCGGTGCGTGCTATCCGCCTCGGGCTGGACGTTGATGATTATGTCTATATCTATACCTTTCCATCAGTTGCAAGCTATGTGGGCGGTGACATTGTCTCGGGAGTGCTCGGTTCCGGGGTGTATCAGCGCACAGAGCTTACCCTGTATATCGACATAGGCACTAATGGCGAGATAGTGGTCGGCAATCAGGACTGGCTTATGACTGCCTCATGTTCCGCAGGCCCGGCGTTTGAGGGCGGCGGGCTTAAGTGCGGGATGCGGGCGATGCCGGGAGCGATTGAAGGATTTAAGCTTAACCCTAAAACGTTTGAGCCCATGATTTTAACCATCGGTATGGTCAAGCCCAGAGGTATCTGCGGTTCAGGTGCAATCAACATCCTTGCCGAATTTTTAGAAAAAGGGATAATAGATCAAAACGGAAAATTCAATCGTAACGGTAAAACCAGGCGTATCCGGGAAGGCCCGGATGGCATGGAGTATGTCATTTCCCTGAAAGAAGATACGGGACGGGAAGAGGATGTTGTTATCACAGAAGCTGATATTGATAATCTGATGCGGGCGAAAGCTGCCATGTTTGCCGGCTATCAGTCATTGCTCGCGAAAGCAGGGCTCACCTTTCAGGACCTTGAGAAAGTCATCATTGCCGGCGCCTTTGGCGATTTCATAGATCTTGATAAAGCAATAACCATAGGGCTGTTACCGGAAATTCCCCTTGAGCGATACGTATTTATCGGCAACGGGTCGCTTCTCGGAGCCAGGCTCATATCTCTTTCAAATGAGCTGTTAGATGATGCCGAACGCATTGCGCGGAAGATGACCAATATTGAGCTCAGCGAAGACCGTTTATTTATGGAAAATTATATTGCCGGGATATTTCTCCCGCATACTGATGCAAAGCTGTTCCCAAAGGTGGCCGCGCGGATTGCTGCTTCTGAAAAATGCCGTTGACCGCAGAAGCCACGGTGAGCGATCAGGGTCTATGCGGCTTTGCATGCTGGAGTTAAAACGTGAGTAAGATAGTTGCTGTTGCGGGAAAAGGCGGGACCGGAAAGACAACGGTTGCCAGTCTGTTAATACGGTACCTGCAGAATAGCGGGAAAACGCCGGTCTTGGCGGTCGATGCAGATCCTGACGCAAATCTTGCCGAAATGCTTGGCATGAAGGCAGAAAAAACGATTGGCGGTGCGCGGGAGGATTTTTTTGCCAGCAAGCTCGAGCTTCCTGCCGGAATGCCCAAGGAAGCCTACCTTGAAGTCAAGCTGCATGAGGTTATCGTTGAGGGGAAACATATTGACCTTCTGGTCATGGGGAGGCCGGAGGGATCCGGCTGTTACTGTTATATTAATAATGCGCTGAGAAAATATCTTGAGGTCCTGGCGAAGAATTATCCCTATGTCATAATAGATAATGAAGCGGGGCTGGAGCACTTAAGCAGGCGCACTACCCAGGATGTTGATATCCTGCTGATTGTCTCTGATTATTCATCCAACGGCGTCCGGGCAGCCAAACGCATTAAAGAGCTTGCCGAGGAGTTGAAACTCCGGGTAGGGAAGCAGTATCTCATGGTAAACGGGGCTCCGGAATCCCTGTCAGCGCATTTTACGGAAGAGGTGGAAAAAGCCGGTGTGCCGATGCTTGGTTCAGTTCCCCAAGATGACCTGATTCCCCGGTTTGAAATAGAGGAGAAACCGCTGACATCACTACCTGACAATTCAGCGGCGGTCGTTGCGGTACAGCAGATGGCACAGAAGCTGTTTACATGAAAATTAAGGGTATAGATTTTAAATTCCAAAATCCGAAGCTGCACATCCTAAACAATATCAAATTTCAAAACACCACTGGGTAAAACAGCCGAGGACTTAATTATTAAAACTCAGGACTTGTTTGGGATTCAGATATTAGAATTCAGGATTTTTTCCTATGTTGCACAGGAGGGGATACTACGACAGCGAAAATAATCAGTGGGACAGAGATTGCTTCTCAAATCAGAGAAGAGATTAAAGCTGAAGCAGCACGTTTAAAAGAGAAATATAATGTAGTGCCGGGGCTTGTTACCATTCTGGTTGGCAACAACCCTGCTTCTGTGAGCTATGTGACAGGCAAACAGAACACTGCCCACGAGCTCAATTTCTATTCTCTGCAGGACAATCAGCCGGAAGATATTACCGAACAGAAACTTCTGGAGATCATTAACACGTACAATAAGGACCCGAAAATTCACGGCATCCTGGTACAGCTGCCGCTCCCCAGGCACATAGATGAAAAAAAGATATTAAATGCCATTGATCCTGACAAGGATGTTGACGGTTTTCACCCGATAAATGTTGGCCGGCTTATGATTGGCGGCAAGGAGGCTAAATATCTTCCCTGTACCCCCGCCGGCATCCAGCAGTTGATCGTCAGATCCGGTGTCCCCGTTGAAGGAGCTGAAGTGGTAGTGGTGGGGCGCTCAAATATCGTCGGCAAGCCAATTGCCAACATCCTGCTGCAGAAGGCTCCCGGCGCGAATGCCACCGTGACCATTGCCCACACCGCAACCAAAGACCTGGCCGGCCACTGCAGGCGGGCAGATATTCTGATTGTGGCAGCAGGAGTCCCCGGTCTGGTTAAGCCGGAGTGGATCAAGCCGGGCGCCTGTGTCATTGATGTCGGGGTTAACCGGGTGGGAGAAAAGATAAGCGAAAAGACCGGCAAAAAGATTGCCATCCTGCGCGGCGATGTTGACTTTGATGCGGCCAAAGAGATTGCCGGCTTTATAACGCCGGTACCGGGTGGCGTCGGCCCCATGACCATCACCATGCTCATGGCAAATACGGTAAAGGCCGCAAAGTCTGCTGCAGGAATTGAATAAATTAAAAGGCACAGAGGCCAAGAGGTTAAGAGGTAAAAAGGCATAGAATTTTTATCTTTCAACCTTTTAGCCTTTTAACCTATTTACCTATTAACCTAATTACCAGTGAGGTTCCTATGCCAGTTGAATTCCCAAAGCAACAGTATACGGGAAACATCAGAGAAATTAATCTCGGGAAAGGGGACAAGCAGTTACTGGTAGGCGGGGAAACAGCGTTTCCGTTCTATACCTTTGAGGGGAAAATGCCCCATCCGCCAAAGATTGCCATCCAGGTGCTTGACTATACACCGGACGACTGGGCTGAGGCCTGCGTGGAGCCCTACCGCGACGTGCTGGGCGATCCGGTCGCCTGGGCGCGGAAAGCCCAGGATGAGTACGGCGCAGACATGATTCAGCTGTGGCTGAAGAGCACCGATCCCAACGGCTTGAACCGGCCTGCAGATGAGGCAGCACAAACAGCAAAAGCGGTTGCCTCAGCAGTCTCGATTCCCGTTATCGTGTGGGGCTGCGCCAACGCGGACAAGGATGCAGAGGTGCTGAAAAAGGTTGCCGAGGTATGCGCCGGCATGAACATCATTATCGGGCCGGTGGTAGAGGCGAATCACAAGCAGCTCGGTGCCCAGGCCCTGGCCTATAACCTGACCATTGTTGCCAATACGCCGATTGATATCAATCTGGCAAAGCAGCTCAACATCCTCCTCAATAATGTAGGCGTGCCGCTGGAAAAAATAATTGTTGATCCGACAACCGGTGGCCTGGGATACGGTCTTGAGTACACCTTCTCCGTCATGGAACGGATCCGTCAGGCAGCCCTGACGCAGAATGATGACAAGCTGCAGTGCCCGTTCCTGTGCAATTTTGCCGACGAGGTATGGAAGACCAAAGAGGCAAAATTGCCCTCTGACCCTAAAATGGGTGACGCCAAACAGCGTGGCGTACTCATGGAGGCGATTACCGCGGTGACGGTGCTGCTTGCCGGTGCAGATATCCTGGTGATGCGCCACCCGGAAGCAATTGAACAGGTGCGAAATTATGTAGCAGAACTGGGCGGCTTTGAGCGGCCACAGGCAGCGAAGAAGGCTGCCGCTGAAGCACGGGCTGTTGTACCGGCAGCACCCGCAGGTATCGCGGTATCCTCCATCGCAGAGTCTTTGAAGGAGGGCGCGCTGTGTAAAATTGTCCAGATCATGGACCTGCCGGTCAACCTTGCCCCCGGGCATGCCATTGCCCTGATCAAGAGCATTGACCGGGAAGAAGCGGGAGATGGCCTGGTGCTGTTTCCCAAGGGTGCCGCAGGTGTTACTGAGAGCGCACCTGTTCAAACGGGAGCAGGTGCAGCAGCTAAAGAACAGCACAAAGAAGAATTCAAGCCCAGCCGCACCTGGGCGCCGCTTCAGGATCCGGCTGGTGATTATAAATATCAGCTTGAGGAAAAAGTTGATTTTGCAGGGCGGCCGGTAAAACTTATTAAGGACAATTACGACCCCGGTGTCCCGGCAGAAAAAGAAGACTGGCGGAGCAGGGATGCTGACCGGGATGAAGCGCTGAAGCAGGTAAAGACCAGCCTGCGCTACTGGTACGCGGAAAGTTACGGCAGCGAGAAGAGGAAGAAACCAGCTTAAAAAATAAATCCTAAATCCTAGCCAAAGATATTTGAAATTTCATAGTGCGAAGGCATTCGGATCGATTGCTGCGGGCTAAATGCTCGCAAGGCAAGTCTGCATTATATAGCACAAAGCATTCGCTCGCACCGCCCTTGCTGTTCTCACCGCATGCCTTCGCCTGAAAAAACCGGTATAGTAATCTGAGAGATGAATTCTCAGACGTATATATGTAAGAATCTAATCCCGAAAAATTTCGGGACAAAACTGTTGAGGATTTCGCTATTCGAATTTAGAGATTTACCATGGAGGTAACATACAATGGCACAAAAACAGGACAAGGATACCGGAAAAGAAAAAGCCCCGGAGAAGCTGCTCAGCGTATGTGACGCAACCCTTCACATGATCGGAAAAGCGCGCAAGGAGGGTATTTCAACTGCCTTTGACCGGGCGGAATCCATGAAGGCCTGTCCGATTGGCGCTGATGGGAGCTGCTGCAAAAATTGTGCGATGGGTCCCTGCCGGGTACCCGCGACCAAGAAGGGTGAAGAGCCCGACAAGGTTGGTGTGTGCGGAGCTACACCTGCCACCATTGCCGCCCGGAACTTTGCCCGGATGGTGGCTGCCGGCTCTTCCGCCCACTGCGACCACGCCCGCGGCGTCGCCGCGGTGTTTCTTCTGGCAGCGCAGGGGAAGATACCCGGCTACGGCATAAAGGATGTGCAGAAGCTTCTGCAACTGGGCATGGATTTTGGCCTTGATGTGGAAAAGATGACGTTACAGGAGATTGCCATAAAGGTTGGAGAGCTGTGTGCTGCAGAGTTTGGCAAGCAGGAAGGCGACCTGGTATTTACCAGGCGCGCGCCGCTGAAGCGGCAGGAACTGTGGCGCAAGAACAACCTGATGCCGCGCGGCATTGACCGCGAGATCGTGGATCTCATGCACCGCACCCACATGGGCGTTGACCAGGACTATCAGAATCTCATTACCCAGGCAGGTCGGGTGGCGCTCGTCGATGGCTGGGGCGGCTCCATGATTGCCACCGAACTGCAGGATATCATGTTCGGCACCCCGGTTCCTATTACCGGTACTATTAACCTCGGGGTTCTCAAGCAGGATGAGGTGAACATCATCGTGCACGGCCACGACCCGCTGATTGCAGAGATGGTAGTGGTTGCATGCCAGGACCCGGAGATGATCGCCCTGGCCAAGGCGCAGGGTGCCAAGGGAATTAACCTTGCCGGCATGTGCTGCACGGCAAACGAGGTGCTCATGCGCCACGGGATACCCATTGCCGGTAATTTTCTGCAGCAGGAGCTTGCCATCATCACCGGCGTGGTTGATGCCATGGTGGTGGATGTGCAGTGCGAGATGCAGTCCATCCATCAAGTTGCCGAATGCTTCCATACGGAAATTATTACCACTTCACCGAAAGCAAAAATTGAAGGTGCTACGCATATTGAGTTTGATGAGCACGACGCGATCAACTCGGCAAAGAAAATTGTCACGGCAGCAATTGCGCGGTTTCCGAAACGCAAGGGCAAGGCAGACATTCCCAGGGAAACCAGTCAGATGGTCGTAGGGTTTTCCCATGAGACCATAAACTATCTCCTCGGCGGTTCATTCCGTGCATCATACCGGCCGCTGAACGACAACATCATCGGCGGCCGCATCCGCGGCATTGCCGGTGTGGTGGGCTGCAATAATGCGCGCACCGTGCACGATCAGTCACATCTGGTTTTGATAAAAGAGCTGATCAAAAATGATGTTATCGTTCTTACCACCGGCTGCAGCGCCATGGCATGCGGCAAGGCAGGACTGCTTACGCCGGAGGCGGCCAAGTATTGTGGCTCCGGATTGGCCGAGGTCTGCGAGGCGGTTGGTATCCCGCCGGTACTGCACATGGGCTCCTGCGTTGACAACAGCCGGATATTAATTGCAGCATCAGCAGTAGTGAAGGAAGGCGGCCTCGGCGACGATATATCCGACCTGCCGGCCGCAGGGTGCGCCCCTGAATGGATGAGTGAAAAAGCGATTGCCATCGGCCATTACTTTGTTGCTTCCGGCGTTTATACCATATTCGGTGTCACGTTCCCGACCACGGGCAGCAAAGTGGTGACTGACTATTTATTCCAGGAACTTGAAGAGAAGTGGGGTGGCATGTGGGGTTTTGCCAAAGACCCTCTGGAAATGGCGCGGATGATGATAGCCCACATTGACAAGAAGCGCAAAGCACTGGGTATTGACAAGGCACGGGAACGCGTGCTGTTTGATATGGCGATGCGCCGGGAACTGGACGCAGTGTAAACCAGTAATGAGTGCTGAGTAACGAGTGCTGAAGTAACGAGTAATAAATATTTTATTTTACTCAGTACTCAGCACCCAGCACTTTTTTATAATAACAGGAGGTAACAACCGTGTCAAAGATCATAGCATCAGCAGCTATACGCGGAGCTCATAAGATAGCAACCCGCGTTGAAAAAAAGTATGCCGAAGTTCTGGGAAAATATGGTCCTGAACAGGAAATCGGATTCACTGATACCGCGTATTACCTGCCGATAATTTATGCTATGCTTGGCATCCCGGTAAAAAATCTCGGAGACTGTCAGCGGGTGTTTCATCGGGCCCGCAAGCTTCTTCCTCCGCCCGTGCACGAGAAATACCACCTCCCCTATCTTGCCCCCGCGCTTGATGCAGGCATGGCAACGCTGTTTTATGAGGAGATAGAGGAGGCAATCAGGTACCTTGAACAGCCGGATTTCTATCTGCGCGGCGAGGAAGTTACTGATGCTAACCTATGGCTCGGGGCAGCAAACGATGTCATCATGAGAAAGCGCGGCGTTGAATTCGTGGACGGAACGGCTCCGGGCTTTGCAGCGGTGCTGGGTGCAGCCCCTGATAAAGAGACCGCAGCCAAAATCGCTCAGGAACTGCAGCTGAAAAATCTGTATGTTTTTATGGGTGCTGCAAGCAATGGCAAAAAGTTTTCCGAGCAACTGGTGGAAGCCGGCGTGCAGATCGGCTGGAACACCCGGCTGGTATCCTTCGGCCCTGACGTGTCCGCCTGCGTGTTTGCCCTTGGCTTTGCCTCACGTGCTGCGATGGCATTTGGCGGCGTTACGCCCGGGGATTTCAGAAAGAATTTGATTTACAACAAGGACCGCATTTTCGCGTTTGTCCTGGCTCTGGGATTTGTTTCCGATGAGTGGTATGCCAATGCTGCCGGTGCCATCAACTACGGGTTCCCGGTCATTGCCGACACCCCCATTCCGCAGGTATTGCCGACCGGCATCTGCACCTACGAGCACGTGGTGTCCAATATTCCCCATGACCAGATGGTGGCAAAGGCCATTGAAGTGCGCGGCCTGAAGGTCACGGTAACCGAGGTTCCCATCCCTCTCGCCTACGGTCCGGCATTTGAAGGCGAACGGGTGCGCGGTGATGATATCCACCTTGAGTGCGGCGGCGGCCGTACCCAGATGGTTGAGTTCTCAGTACTCAAGCGGATGGATGAGGTAGAGGATGGCACGATTGAAATTGTCGGCAAAGATATCACTGATGTGCCGCCGGGATCAAAACTTCCCCTTGCCATTTATGTGGATGTTGCCGGCCGGCAGATGCAGGAGGACTTCCTGCCAATCCTGGAGCGGCAAATACATCACCTCGTCAATTATGCCCAGGGACTGATGCACATCGGGCAGCGTGATATTGCCTGGGTGCGGATAGCAAAGCAGGCTGTTGAAAAGGGCTTCACGCTCAAGCATATCGGAACCATTCTCCATGCCATGTACCACAAGGATTTTGGCAAAATCGTGGACAAAGTCCAGGTGACCATCTACACCGAAGAACAGAAGGTCATGGAAGTGCTCAAGGAGGCACGCGCTACCTTTAAAACGCGCGATGCGCGTATTGCCGGCCTTGCTGATGAAAGTGAAAATACGTTTTACTCATGCACCCTGTGCCAGTCCTTTGCCCCGTCCCATGTGTGCGTGGTAACGCCCGAGCGGACCGGGCTGTGCGGTGCCTATAACTGGCTTGACTGCAAGGCTGCCTTTGAAATAAACCCCACCGGGCCGAACCAGCCCATAGAGAAAGGCCCGGTTCTTGAAGACCGCCTGGGCCAGTGGGAAGGGGTGAGCGCCTTTGTCAAGCAGGCATCACGGGGAAAAGTAGAGGTGGTGAGTGCCTACAGCATTCTGACCAACCCCATGACATCGTGCGGCTGCTTTGAGTGCATTGCGGCCGTGCTTGATAAATGCAACGGGGTGATGACTGTTGACCGCGATTACCGTGGCGAAACGCCGTGCGGCATGAAGTTCACAACGCTGGCAGGGTCCGTCGGCGGCGGTGCGGTTACCCCCGGGTTTGTGGGGCACAGCAAGCACTTCATCGGCTCCAGGAAATTTATTCGTGCCGAGGGCGGCATCAAGCGCCTGGTGTGGATGCCCAAACAGCTCAAGGAAGATCTGCGGGAAAAGCTCAATGAGCAGGGCAAACTCCTGGGCATTGAGAATATGGCGGACAAGATCGCTGATGAAACAATCGGCATCACCCAGGAAGACATCCTGCCCTTCCTGAAGGGAAAGGGACACCCGGCGCTCACCATGGAGCCGTTGGTGTAACTATTAATATAAGGGGTCAAGGGGTCAAGGATTCAAGTGGCCAAGCGAAAACACTTGAACCCACGAACCCTTGAATCCTCGAACCCTGTATATAAAAGAGGAGACACTTATGGCACTTTCGGGAATGGACATTTTTAAGCTGCTTCCCAAAACCAACTGTCAGGAGTGCGGCGTTCCCACCTGCCTTGCCTTTGCCATGAGGCTGGCAGCAGGTCAGGCAGAGCTTGCAGCCTGCCCCTATGTGTCTGATGAGGCGCGGGGAAAGCTCGAAGAGGCATCAACCCCGCCGATACGGCCGGTGACCATCGGTGCGGGCGACAGCGCTTTGAAAATCGGCGGCGAGACCGTTATCTTCAGGCATGAGAAAACCTTTGTCAACAAGCCCGGGATTGCCATGCTGCTTACTGATGCCATGGGTGACAGCGAGATTGATGAAAAACTCAAACGGTTCAAGGAACTGCAGTATGAGCGGGTCGGTCTCATGCTAAAAGCAGATTGCGTGGCGGTTAAGGATACCGCGGGAGATCAGAAAAAATTTGTTTCACTTGTTGAAAAAGTAAAATCCGCGGGTGTTGCCAATCTCATCCTGATGAGTGAAAAACCTGACATGCAGGCTGCCGGCCTGGGCGTTTGCAAAGAACTGAGGCCGCTCCTCTATGCCGCATCCAATGGCAACGCAGAAGCGCTGGGCAAGCTGGCCAAAGAGAATGCCTGTGCGCTGGCAGTCAAGGGTAACACTGTGGATGAGGTTGCGGAACTCACGGCAAAGCTTACCGGTATGGGGCTCAAGGACCTGGTAATTGACACCGGCGCGCGGCAGCTGAATCGGGCATTCCAGGATCATGTAGCTGTCCGCAGGTCTGCGCTGCTCAGCAAGTTCCGGCCGCTGGGGTTCCCCACCATTGTATTTCCCTGCGAGATGACCGATGATCCTATAAAAGAGGCGCTCATTGCCGCAACCTTCATTCCCAAGTATGGCGGAATCCTGGTGATGTCTGACATTACCGGGCAGAACCTGTTCCCGCTGACCGTGCAGCGCATGAACATCTACACGGATCCGCAGCGCCCCATGGCGACTACCGAGGGCATTTACGAGATAAATAATCCTGATGAGAACTCTCCGGTCATCATCACCAGCAACTTCTCGCTGACATACTTTATTGTTTCCGGAGAAGTGGAGTCAAGCCGGGTTCCCACCTGGCTGCTGATTAAGGATACCGAAGGCCTTTCCGTCCTCACCGCCTGGGCAGCGGGAAAGTTCGTCGCAGACGCCATAGCCCCGTTTGTCAAGAAGTGCGGGATTGACAGCAAGGTCAAGCACCGCACCCTGGTAATACCCGGGGCCGCAGCAAGCATCAGCGGCGAGCTCGATGAGGAGCTGCCTGACTGGCAGGTCAAGATCGGGCCGCGTGAGGCAGCCCACCTGACAGCATTTTTAAAGAACTGGAAGGCAGCATAGTAAATGTCAAAATCCAAAGTTCAAATGTCAAAAAAGTTTAGTATTTGGATTTTGACATTTGGAATTCAATAAGAAGGGAATAGATATGATTGCTACGATTGCTGAGAGCATAAACATAATGTCCAAAACCATCGGCCCTGCCATGAAGGAAAAGAATGCCAAACCTATTCAGGATATGGCCATTGCCGAAGCACAGGCAGGCGCAACATTTCTGGATGTGAATATCGGCCCTGCCAGAAAAGGCGGCGCTGAGATGATGGAATGGCTGGTAACCAGTATCCACGAGGTAGTGGACCTGCCTCTGTCACTTGACACGACCAACCTGGAAGCCATGGAGGCAGGACTGAAAGCGCACAAAAAAGGCGGCCGGCCTCTGGTAAATTCAGTATCCTGTCAGCCGGACCGGCTTGAGCCAGGGGTTAACCTGGTAAAAAAATATAATGCCCTGATGGTCGGGCTTCTCTGGGGCGCTGATGGTATGCCCCGCGATGCCAACGAGCGGGCAGCCCTTGCCGTTGACCTGATCTACAAGGCCAATGAAAAAGGTATCCCCAATGAGGACATTTTTATAGATCCCATTGCAACCCCGGTGAGCGGTGAAATTAATCAGGTGGTTGCCTGCACTGAATTTATGGGAATGCTCCAGGACCTCGGCCCTGGCTGCAAATCCATCGTCGGCCTCTCCAATGTTTCAAATGGCACGCCGGCAGACCTGCGGCCGTATCTGAACCGGGCATACATGCTTATGTTACATAAACAGGGGCTGTATTCTGCGATTGTTGATGCCTATGACAAGGAGATCATGGCCCTTGCCAAGGGAGAAATGCCTGAGTTGTATGATCTGGTGTGCACGGTTATGGCTGGCCAGACTGTTGCTATGGCAGGCCTGTCCGAGAAAGAAAAGCAGTATGTAAAGACCGTCAATGTGCTCATGGGTAAAAACCTCTATTCTCACTCATGGCTTGAACTATAAAGAAGTACATTGATTATCAGCGCAATGGCTGAAACGATACCTGACATAAAGAGGGTCAGTTGCCTGCTTTCACAGAGTCAGTCACGCCGCTCTTTTTTTGTAGCGTTCAATACAGCAACAGATGCAATCCGCGGTTCATTACTGATCCGAACGATTCTATGTCGTGATAACAGGGTGCCCCGCGTTCTGTGTCACGGAGATGAGCAGCTATGTATGAATTAGCCCGCGGCCCGCTGATGTGGGCTGCCACTGTCATATTCCTGGCAGGGATAGTGTATCGTTCAATCCAGCTGTACCTGCTCACCGGGAAAAAGGAGCGGGTGCTCTACACCGCCACTCCGGTTAAGCCCAAAGACCGAACTCCTGAAGAGCGCAAGATGGATTTTATTATCGCCTTCAGGCATTCGCTCCTGGGCACCCATCCCATCATGGCCATCATCTCCACGGTATTCCATACCTTCATCTTTATTATCCCCATTTTTCTCCTGGGGCATAACCTCCTGATATACGAGTCGTGGGGGATATCGCTGTTCAGCCTTCCTGACGGCCTCTGTGATACGCTTACCGCCATCTTCGTACTGATCGGGCTGTTTTTTCTGCTGCGCCGTTTGATTGTTCCCCAGGTGCGGATTATCAGCACGGCGTATGATTACCTGGTGCTTGCCATCACCGTGGCGCCGTTTCTCACCGGATTTTTTGCCTACCACCAGTGGTTTGATTACAAGACCGTAATTATCATCCATATGCTTGTCGGAGAGCTCATGCTCATTACCATCCCGTTCACCAAAATCGGGCACATGGTGTTTTTCTTTTTCGTGAGAATTCTTATCGGAAGCGAGCACAGCTTCTGGCGCGGAAGCAGAACCTGGTAAGGTGATGTGACAAAAACAGTCTTTCTATAAAAAAGGATGGTTCCGTGCCTGCAGGACAGAGAAAACCAGTAGATACAAAAAAGATCAAGGCGCTGCTCGACCAGCACAAGGGCAAAATACAGGTCTCCCTTGCAGCGTGTGCGAGCTGCAGCCTGTGTGCCGAGAGTTGTTTTCTGTACATGGGCAATAACCGGGATCCCCATTATATGCCGTCGTATAAATGGATCAGTTCCCTGGGCACGATCTACCGGAAACGGGGCAACGTGGACAGCACCTTTCTGGAAAAAACCCAGGACCGTATCTGGAAGAACTGCGTGCTGTGCATGCGCTGTTACTGCCCCTTCGGTATTGATATCCCCGGCCTGATTGCGCTGGCCCGAGGCATGTACCGGTCGCAGGGCTTTTACGGGATGTACCCCTACACGGCAGGTGCGCCGGAAGCATGCGGCTCGTACACCACTGATGAGAGCAGCACTCAGGAACCGGGCACAGCCGGTGCCGGGACCGGAAAATAACTGATACACCATGAACCCAAGAAATAATTAATGGAGTACGGCAATGGTTATCGCAGAAGTAAAACCGTTAGCAGAAATACTGGAATTAATTAAGCAGTATAAAAGAGTCCTGAATACCGGGTGCGGCGGCTGTACTGCGGTCTGCCTGGCCGGGGGCCAGAAAGAGGTGGATACGCTCAACACGAAGCTTGAACTTTCCTGCAGGGAGCAGAAGATACCCCTTGAGATCAGCGGCTTCACGGTGGAGCGCCAGTGCGACATGCAGTTTAATGCGGAGCTCGATCACCTGGTCGCATCCTATGACGCGCTGCTCTCCATGGCCTGCGGAGCCGGTGTTCAGTTCCTTGCCGAACGCTATCCGGACAAGCCGGTCCTGCCCGCGGTCAATACCACGTTTGTGGGCGTAAACAAGGATATCGGCTGGTACGAAGAGCGCTGCCAGTCGTGCGGCGACTGCGTGCTGGGCATAACCGGCGGCATCTGTCCGGTCACCATGTGCGCCAAGTCGCTGTTTAACGGTCCCTGCGGCGGTCCCCAGGACGGACATTGCGAGGTGGACACGGACACACCCTGCGCCTGGATAAACATCTACGAGCGGCTCAAAGCCCAGGGCCGGCTGGACAATATCCTGAAAGTTTTTCCCGCGCGCGAGTGGCAGAATCAGACTCAGGGGAAGCTGCTGCTCGAAGACTACAAACACCGCTATGTAAAAGAAACAAAATAGGTGGTTAGCTTTGACAATACGCTACTGATCGCAAGGAAGCAGCATGATGAAAGCAGGAAGCAATTTAGAGAAGGTACTCAAGGCCGGCCATTTTGCCGTGACCGGCGAGCTCGGCCCGCCCCGTGGCGCAGACGTTGCTGTCATCAGGGAAAAGGCACACTATCTGAAGGGAATGGTTGACGCCGTTAACATCACCGACAACCAGACCGCTGTGGTCCGGATGGCCAGCTGGGCAGCCTCTCTGATACTCATTCAGGAAGGGCTTGAGCCAAACTACCAGATGGTGTGCCGGGACCGCAACCGGCTTGCCATGCAGTCTGACGTCCTTGGCGCCTACGCTCTCGGGATCAGGAATATGCTGTGCCTGTCAGGTGACCACCAGAAATTCGGCGACCACCCCAAGAGCAGGAAAGTCTTTGACATAGATTCCATGCAGCTCATCAGCATGGTGAAGAAGATGCGGGATGAAAGCAAGTTTCAGAGCGGGGAAGCTATCACGGTGGCGCCGCAGATGTTTATCGGCGCTGCGGAAAACCCGTTCGGCGAGCCCTACGAGTTCAGGGTGCTGCGGCTTGCCAAAAAAATTGAGGCAGGCGCGGATTTCATCCAGACCCAGTGCATTTACAATATGGACCGGTTTCGCACCTGGATCAGGCAATCAGTGGACAGGGGGCTCACGGAAAAAGTGTACATACTGGCGGGTATCACCCCCTTTAAGAGTGTCGGCATGGCCAGGTACATGCAGAAAAACGTGCCGGGCCTTGATGTTCCCGATGCATTGATAAAGCGCCTTGAAGGTGTTGATAAAAAGGATCAGGCCAAAGAGGGAATTGCCCTGTGCTGCGAGCAGATCGAGGAATTAAGGGAGATGCAAGGAGTAGCCGGGGTGCATATCATGGCCATTGAATGGGAAAAGCGGGTCCCCGAGATTGTTGAAAAAGCCGGGCTGCTGCCGCGGCCGGTTGTGTAATGTTTGGGAAATGTAATGACCATGAATAAAAAACTGCTCATGGTGCTGCTTGCACTATCTGTCGGGATATGCAGCCTGCCGGTGTGGAATAAAGCGCAGGAAGCATGTGCCGCGGGAAACGATGAACCTGCGCAGGTGAATCCCGGTTCTGCAGAGGTACGGCCTGCGCAGCAGAACAGCGTGAGCACTGCCCAGACTGACAGCGCAGCTCCGGCCGGACAGCCTGTCTATATTTCCATCTCAGAGGTGTTTAAGGACTTGCAGCGGCCTCCGGTCAAGTTTTACCACGATCGGCACGCGCGGGCATTGGAGAAAGAAGGCTGCGAGGAATGCCATCCAAAGGACGCCACCGGCAAGCTCATGTACAGCTTTCCCAAGCAGAAAAACATCAGAACTGCCGAGACACTGATGAATTCCTATCACGACCGGTGCATCGGCTGCCACAATGAACGGGCAGCTGCCGGAAAGACAGCAGGGGCGGTGACCTGCGGGGAATGCCACACCGTGGATGCGGGCTATCACAGCATTGAATACCTGCCGCGGCTGCCGGAGTATTATGAGCCGCTGCGCGACACCTATCACCGCGACTGCATTGCCTGTCACAAGGATCTGCCCAAAACAGCCCGCGATGCCACAAAGCTCGACTGGAAAGGCTTCTATATCAGGGAGAAAGATACGATCGAGGCTTCCTGGCCCACGGTGGTGATGGACTATAAACTCCACTACCAGCATGAGCAGGCGCTTGAAAAGAAATGCGAGCTCTGCCATCGCACCTTCTGCGAGGCAGAAGACAAGATGGTATACGTGAAGGGAAGCGAATCTTCGTGCCGCGACTGTCACACGGACAAGGATCAGGATAATCGGCTCTCCTACCGGCACCTGTCCCACAACCAGTGCATCGGCTGCCACCAGGAGCGCAGCAAGGAGAACAAAAAGGCAGGGCCGTTTTACTGCAACGACTGCCATACCGGGATTGAGCGGAGCGTGGAGGAGATGGCATATGTACCCCGCGAAGAGCGCAATCAGCCGCAGAAACTGCTCATTGAAATTCCCGGAGCCAGGATGAAGGGCGTCCCGTTTGACCACCGGATCCACGAATTAAAGACCACTACCTGCCAGGCCTGTCATCATGACACGCTGAACAGGTGCAGCACCTGCCACACGCAAAGGGGGAGCAGCGAGGGTGACTGGGTGCCCCTTGCCGAGGCATACCACGCGAGCACCTCTGCCTGGAGCTGTGTCGGCTGCCACGAGACCACAAAGCAGGCACCGGACTGCGCCGGATGCCACAGCCAGATGAAAAAAGAACTCAGTGAATCGTCCTGCCTTACCTGCCACAGCGGTGCGCCGGATGAGTCCCGTGGATTCATTCCAGCTCCTGATAGTGCAATTCCCGGAGCGGACGAACTGTCCGGAGAGCTTGTGTTTTCGCTTACCGGATATGACTGGATGCCGTTTCAACTGCCGCTGCTTGCTGCACCGGAAGCGCTGCTGCCTGACAATACCAGGGAGAAGATGGAAATCGCGCTTCTGGAAAAATCCTATGATCCATCTCAGCTTCCCCATCTGAAAATTGTCAAGAAATTGACAGACATTTCCAACAACAACCGGCTGTCCCGGTATTTTCATGCAGGAGAGACCACCCTGTGTGCCGGGTGCCATCACGTAGGGCCGCTTGCGGTGAAACAGACACCGCCGCTCTGCGGCGCGTGCCACACCAGTAAAAACAGCCCGCAGAAAAATACGCCAACCCTTCTTGGCGCCTACCACCGCCAGTGCCTGGGGTGTCACAAGGCAATGGGCGGAGAGGAGAAGGAAAAACCCCAGAGCTGCAGCGGATGCCATAAGGAGAAGCCTTCTGCACCCATGCAGACAGCAGCCCGGTAGGGTAGTGTCAAAAGTTTTATGAAAAAAAGGGAACAAGATGAAACCACAGAGACCACTGAGAAATACTCTGTGTGCTCCAAATAAAATTCGGTACAATCTGGGACTCAAGAAATCAGGAATTATTATCTTCATGAG
>CAIYCZ010000050.1 GCA_903924805.1 uncultured delta proteobacterium
TATATTTGGCGACAGCCGCTACCGTAAAAGCCGCGAATAACGCCAAGACAATAATCAACTCGATGAGCGTAAATGCTTTGCTCTCTTTTAGCGCCCTTATTGTTTTTATCCTCCATCCAGCATATCGTTTGACACTGGTCATGTAACTATAAAACCCTGTATCTGTCAATAGGAAAAGGGACGTGCATTGGGGACGTTGTTACTTACGTTGCAAAATACTTGACAGGGCTGCAAAAAGTCAGTAGAATCGAACCATGCCACGCCAAGCCCGTTTAGATGTCCCCGGCGCCCTCCACCACATCATGGTCCGGGGAATCGACAAATCAAATATTTTCCGCGACACAAAGGATAAAGCCCAGTTCCTTGAACGCCTCGGACAAAACGTTCAGGACGCAAAATGTTCCGTCTACGCCTGGGTCCTCATGGACAACCATGTTCATATCCTTTTCCGAAGCGGACAAAGCGGCATATCAGCCGTCATGAGGAAGCTTCTTACCTGGTACGCCCAATACTTCAACCGCAGGCACCGCCGGAGGGGACATCTCTTCGAGAACCGGTACAAATCCATACTCTGCGACGAGGACAATTATCTCCTATCCCTCGTTCGATACATACATCTTAACCCCGTTCGGGCAAAGATCATCCAGACGATGACAGAGATGGACAAATACCCCTGGAGCGGCCATCGGTCTATTATCGAAAAGGCAAAATGCCCATGGATGGATACTGCAACGGTATTGGCACAGTTCGGAGGCACGAAAAGAAAAACAATAAAGGACTACAGGCGTTTTATCCAGGAAGGCATGAATCAGGGCCACGATCCACAGTTTTCCGGCGGCGGGCTTGTTCGGAGTCTCGGCGGGTGGTCCAATGTCCTCTCCTTGAGACGGAAAGGCCAGAGGGAGGAGACGGACGAACGGGTCCTTGGGAGCGGTGATTTCGTGCAACAAGTTATCAAAGAAGCAGAAGACAAGTCGCTTCGGCAAATGAAGCTCAAAAGATCAGGACTAACTCTGACAAAGATCATCGAGCAAGAATGCATAAAAGGGCAGACCAGCCAGAAAGAACTTGAGAACGGCAGCCGGCGGTCAAAGGTAAGCCAAGCGCGTGCCCAGATCGCACGACGCGGCATGGAAGAGATCGGGCTTTCAGCGGCTGAGATTGCACGACGTCTAGGCGTAGCCACATCAAGCATTACGCGGGCGATTGAAAAACTGGAGAGCGGAACCACATCGCAACGTAAGTAACAACGTCCCCAAAGACACATGCTTAAAAATAACGCCAGACTGTTTACAATAAGCCTTCTCATGCTGTTCATGGAAGTGTTTTTAATCCGCTGGATCTCTACCGAGGTGAGAATCTTTGCCTACATGAGCAACCTGGTGCTGCTGGCCTGTTTCCTGGGGATCGGCGTCGGCTGCTATTTCTCAAAGAAAGAGGCCCCTTTACTGGCAACTCTCGGCATGCTTGTCCTCATAGCGGTCTCGGGCAAGTCCCTCCCCTTTCTGCAAATCACCGATATGCTGGGCAGCTTCGCAGATTCAGTGATATGGTATCAATTCACCAGCGGCAATCTTTTGTTAGCGCTGCAGGGGACAGCACTCACCATGTACCTGTTTCTTATGATTCTTGCTGCGTTCATCCCGCTCGGCCAGGTTCTGGGAAGACTGTTTGATGAACATAATAACATCATACTGGCGTATTCAGTAAATATTGCGGGCAGCCTTGTCGGCATATGGCTTTTTTGTCTCCTTTCATTCTATTATACTGCGCCATCAACATGGTTTGTATGTGCGATAGCCCTGCTGCTGTTTTTTATTCCGCGTTCAAAGCAGAATGTCCTGCTGGCAGCGGCAGCCGCCGGATTGATACTTCTCGTCACCGGCGCCCATGACCCCGGCAAAACCGTCATCTGGAGCCCCTATCAGAAACTTGAGGTCTTCCCCACAGCCAATAAAGGGGTGGCGGACGGCTATTTCATAACGGTCAATTCCGCAAGCTATATGAGCATGACCAACCTCTCCCGGGAATTTGTCAGCAGCCATCCACAGCTCCATTATGAGGCGGTGCTCAGGTATAATCAGTACGAAATCCCCTACCGGCTGAAGGACCGGCTTGACCGGGTCCTCATCGTCGGGGCCGGCGCGGGGAACGACGTGGCAGGAGCGCTGCGCAACAACGCCCGGCAGGTGGATGCCGTGGAAATAGATCCGGGTATTTATTCACTGGGCCGCAGGCTTCATCCTGAAAAGCCGTTTCAGGACCCCCGCGTGCATGTGATAGTCGATGATGCCCGGGCCTTCTTTAAAAAGGCCCATGCAAAATATGATGTCATCGTCTTTGGCCTTCTGGACTCACACACCCTTTCATCACAGTATAATAATATGCGGCTGGATCACTACGTGTATACTGTGCAAAGCTTTGCGGAGGCCAAAAAGCTCCTGAAGGACGACGGCATTATAGTAGTATCTTTTGCAATACAGCGGGACTGGATTGGTGCCCGGATTTATGGAATGCTGAAACAGGTGTTTGGCGATGTCCCGTACGTCTTTTCAGCAATGCTTCCAAGCGAAAACCTGGGCTGGGGAAGCGTTATGTTTATTACGGGAAACAGTATAGATACCATTAAGAGCTTTGTTACATCACATCCGGAGCTCAACACCTATATGAAACAGAATGCCTCTCGGTTCCCCGGACCGGTGAAACTAACCACCGATGACTGGCCGTATCTGTATATAGAAGCAGCCTCCATTCCCCGGATGTATTTGCTTATTATTGCGGCCCTCATAACCGTTTTCATGGTGGCGAAAAGACTTCTGGAGAGAACCGGTGATGGCGGGATTGACTGGCATTTCTTCTTCCTGGGGTGCGCCTTCATGCTCCTTGAATTCCAGAACGTCAGTAAAGCAACGCTGCTCTTTGGTTCCACCTGGATTGCCAGCGCATATATTCTGTCTTCAATACTGGTGCTTATTCTTGCAGCAAATGCATGTGTCTACTATGTTAAAATTAAGAAGATCACGCCGGTCTATGGCATGCTCCTGGCATCCATCCTTATGCTGTATTTCATTCCCCTGGATGTTTTTAATACATTCGGCTATCCGGCAAAAGCCGCGCTGGCATCATGCGTGCTCAACCTGCCGATAGTGTTTTCAGGGATTATATTTATCGTATCATTCAGCCGCGCTCCGGAAAAAGACCGGGCATTTGGCTCAAACCTTATGGGTGCGGCATGTGGCGGGCTTCTTGAATCGCTGTCTTTTATTACGGGGATTAAAGCGCTGCTGCTTGCGGTGTTTCTGTTATATGTGGTGTCATATCTGGTGCTGCCCGGCGGGTATAAAAAAGCGCATTCTGCTGCTCTATAGAAGAGCGGATTCTATCGCGGCCACAGGCACAGCATAGTATGTGCTTGACTTATTGCCTGCCAATCCTATGGCGGGCTGCCCTGCTTTTTATCCAGAACCAGAGTATACTGCCCATTACGGTGAAGAGACTGATTACCGCCCCGATTTTAAAGCTGATCGGGTCATAGCAGAATCTCACTTCATACTCGCCTGCTTCAAGCGCCAGTGCCCGGAAGTTATAATCAGCCTGCAGAATCTTTTTCTGCTTTCCACCCGCTTTATCCGGCAGGTTATTTTTTACCGGATATACATATGCTTTCCAGCCGGGATAATACGTATCACTTAACACGAGCAGTGTATTCTCCGGCGCCGTAACACGGAGGCGCAGCTGATTGTTGGTTTCTGATACTATTGCAGCCGTCCCCTGCACCGGGCCTCCTGCCGAGCCTGCAGGTACGGATTTACTGTCCCATTGGGGGTGCTCTTCAAGGATAACGTTCCTGTCCGGATAAAAGGCCTTTGCTGCAAGAACGGACAGGATTTCTTTTTTGTTTAAGACCGTAAAGTTTTTTGCAAGCCATGCCCTCGGGAACGGGTTCCGGTTCCTGTATAGCTTGATGGTATTTTTACGAATGAGCTCGTCTCGTGGAGCCTTGATGCCCTCAATGCGCGCATAGACAAGTTCAAACCGGGGATCGTTTTCAAGCGGGGTGATTGATACCACGTATTTTATGCCATACAGGTCAATCAGGTTTGTTGCAGATACTGACGGGCTGCCTATGAATAGTTTATACAGATCATCCGGACGCTTCAGCCTGACGACATCAAGCCCCCAGACATCATGCAGCCGGTATAGCATGTTATAGGGCGGGAGGTGTTTCTCCTTTGACAGGTCAAGGACAGAGGGCGCGTAGGGAATTAAAACGGTTGTATCTTCATTGAGCGTTTTCCCGGTAGTAAAGGTGCGGAACATTCCTTTATCTGCTGTCATCGTATCAGCCGTCACCGTTTTTTGAAAGTAGTCTGCGGTTTTTTCCCTGTTGTAAAAACCCATATTCCCCAAAAGGTCGGCAGCAAGGACAATGAGCAAAGCAGCCTGCGCCCATCTCTTCCACTGAGTATGATAGCCCAGGCCCAGCATGAGGAAGAAAAGGGTGCAATAAAAAAAGAACCGTTTCGCATGATAGAGGTTAACCGGGATGTAATTAACCAGGGGAAAATCAAAGCCCCCCTGTTTGAGAAATCCTGCAACTGCTGCATGACCCTGCACCAGCAATAAAAGAATAAGGCCGGATATCAGAGAGAAAAAAATGAGAATGGTAGTAACCGCTTTTTTCTCAACCCGCTGTGAGCGTTCCTTCAAATACTGAAAACCAAGCCCTGCGGTTATGGAAAGCACCAGAATGAATATATAGAGAAATTTGACCGGGTACCTGAGGCCGCTGAAAAGGGGAATGTAGGTAAAAAAGTAATAATAGAGCGGGTTATACTGACCGAGCGATAAAAATAGCGAAAAAATAATGAGCGCAGCATAGAATCGTCTCCCCGTGCCGCGGAAAAAGAACAGCGCACTGAGTATAAACGGCAGCCCTCCGCTATACAGGGTCTTAATCCAGCACTGGTTGGACCAGTATTTCCCCTTGTCAAGAAAATAGCCAAACGCATCATGAAGGAAGAAAAGGATGAAGTCCCGCGGAGCAAAACTCCAGGTTGTTGCTTCAATGAAAGAAAGTCCGCCGCCTCTTCTTGAATAATAGAATAGTTCAAGGAAGGGAACCATCTGAATGGCTGAAAGCCCCATAAACATTGCTATGACGATCAGCGCCCGTTGTATTCTGTGAAGCACCGTGATTGGCGTTCCATCATAGAAAACCGCCATCAAAAACAGAATCATTACATTCCCATAAACATTTTCCAGGCCTCCGCCAAAAAATGAAATGGTCATACAGGCTGCAGTTATGATGTCGTTTCTGAGACCCGGTGTTACGAGCGACCGTCTAAAAAACAGCAGTATCAGTGGCGTCCACACGACCGTAAGCAGTGTCGGAAGAAGGCTGTGAACAGAAAGCAGATACCCGCTCAGCATGAACACAAGCCCTGCAATAAGGGAGCCCGCAGGATCAATCTTCAGGTCCCTCAGGAATAGATAGGTAAACAATCCGCCCAGGAAAAAGTGGAGGATGATGATGCCATTGAACGCTATATCAAAGGGCAGAAGAAAAAAGAGGACATTGACAGGATAGAGGATTCCATATTGCGGGTTGGCAAAAAAGGGATGGCCGCAGAATTGATAGGGATTCCAGAGCGGGAAATCGCCCTGTTGTATGCTTTCCACCCAGAAAAACCGGGGCGGAATAAAATAGGCGCTCAAATCCCTCTCGGTAAGAAGATAGCGCCCGGCAAACAGGTCATAGAAAAACAGGAGGGATAAAAAGAGAAGGGTCAAAAGAGCTGCGCTATCAACCCATTTGACCCCTTTAACTTGATCACCTGCGCACGTCACCAGATTCAAATGAAGCTCCCAGCCCCACCGGGCGGGGCATCCTGGAGTGTAGCTTGAAATTTTTCGAATGTGCGGATTTTATTTAACTTTGTTTACCTGCCTCATGCGCACGCGCAGAAGCATAAACCGCCGCATGTTTTAATGCGCGCCCATTGCCCCCGCCGTGTGAAGAGGTCAACGGGAATAAGACCGGTCAAGCAGGCACCGGCATTACCAGGTTGCGCTAGCAGAATCAGCAATAGTCCCCATGGTCGTCGGCACATTTGGTGTGGGGGTAAGGTTAAACGTAAAGGTGCTGCTTCCAACTACGATCGTCACCGATGTGGCTGCGGCTGCTCCCACCGTGGCGCCCTGGATTTGCGCTGCAGTAACAATATCTAACATGGTAAATGCCCCGGAGGTATTGCCGACTACTTTCTGAGCAAACAGCATGGCGTTTGCCGACCGGAGAGAGCCAAGGATTCCCCGCGCCGTTGCATTTACCGCGTCCTGCCGCAGGTCTATGTAGCGCGGCACTGCCACCGCGGCAAGAATGCCGAGTATAACAATGACCATAATCAGCTCGATGAGAGTAAAACCTTTTTCTCTTCTTATCATAATGTTCCTCCTTTAGAATTAATTAAAAACAGTAATCTCTCGCAAAGGCGCAAAGTAAAATTTATTGTATTATCATATCCCTCTTTTTTATCTACTTGCTTTCCCTCCTGTTTGCCTTTTATTACCTCTGCTTATCAAA
>CAIYCZ010000051.1 GCA_903924805.1 uncultured delta proteobacterium
CAACCGACATCAGGACTTTCCCCAAAAATTCCCCGTAGAAATCCGGCACATGGCATGACAGCAAGGAAAGGGAAGGACACAGAAGCGGCAGACTGGAGCACGGGCGTATGGGGGTTTTTCATAGCCACAACACAACCGCTCAGCACCGGTGGAACGGCAGGAACCTTCGAATTTTGCCGTGCCAGACCCCATTACATTCCCTCTGCCGGAGGCTCTGGAAGCTGCCTGCCCCGTACACGATACGCACGCTGCCGGGGTTCGTGACGCAAGCCAATAACTATATTGTTGTGGCGTTGAAAATCCCCCATGTGCCCTATAAACGTTGCACTAAAAACGTTGCACTAAAAACGTTGCACTAAAAAATTTTCGGGGGAAAGTCCTTTCAACTGACATGCCTTGACAAGTCCAATCGGACCGGTAAGCATCATATTGCCGCCTGGTGCTGCGAAGCTGACCGGGAATCCAGTCTGGCGCATTTTCTCACGATGGGGTCCGGTAACAATGATGTGCCCAACAGGCATGCAATGCTTATTAATATATAATGCCCCATGTCCCCAGTCATCATAGATTTCCTGGTTGGTTACTACACCGCTGGCAAAGCGAATAAGGAGCGCGCGCAGTTTCTCCGGTGTAAGCATTCCGGTGTGATGTTCCATTATGGCATCAATCCTTCTATCTTTTATAATGGCGCAAAGAGTATGGTCATTTCCCACGTTCACGATAATATAGGGTTCAGGGCGGTCTTCAATACATCCCAGCAGAGCGCAAAAAACTGTATCCATAATAAGGATTTTCCCCGAAAACTGTTCTTTGAGTGATTTTGCCAGCGATGTCATACGGGTAAAAAACGAAGGAATCTCTTCAGCCCAGAAGGCAAAACTCTCCGGTAGATTATTTTGTAGAAGCCTCCGGGCGATAACTTCAAAACGGAATACCCGATCAGATTTTCCCTCAGGAGAGGTCCCGTGATCCTGAACAGCTATGGCGACAACCTCGACATCCATGTCTTCAGAAAAGTGGGCAAAGAATTCTTTTAACCGGGACAGGTTTACTTCCCTTAAGTGCAGTGTCTTGCCGTTAAATTCAGCTTTCGGTTTTCCAATACAAATCCCCATCTTGCGAACGCTGTCAAGATTGTCCCGGATGGATGCTGCAGCTTCCGTTTCCATAAAGACAGCATAACCTCTTTTTATATGGTCTTTTATTGCACGGGAGATGATGCCGCCTCCTATGGTGGATCCAGAGATATGGAGGTCTTCAGAGCAATTATCTATAATCTTGCCATAGAGTGCTGTTGGGGAGGGTAAAATAAGAGAGATGCAATTTTCAATATTTTTCCGGGTATCGTAGAGCAGTATGTCCTGGGTCCCCTGGCCAATATCAATGGCCAGGATTTTCTTGTATGATTCAAATGCTGGTTTCACGCAGGAGTTCTCCTCCTGAAAGAAGTTTTATACTATCTCTTAGAAACGCACGTGCCGCATGCTCGTCCCTGAGATTCAGCGACACGATGGTTGCGTGAGCATTCAACTTTCGAAGGCACTGCTCAGTCAGATGATGGTCTGTGGCAGCATCACGGATATTATTTATAATGACATGTGCTTTCTGCAGTGCTACCAGCCGGCTTGGTTTGAGCTTGTGGATTTCACTTCCGAAAACAAAAAAAGCAATATCCGGAGAGACATGGTTCAATACGCTGTTGCCTTCAATGAGAATCCGGTTACCATCACTGAGCAAACCTAACGCCTGTTCCATCGCATCTGCAAGGCTCTCCTCCGGTGACCTGACCCACACAACCTTTGTAGCCCCGCGCGCTTTGAGGCGAAAGGTATCTTTCCCCGGAACCATGATTGTCTTCTCGTCTGAGGATACTGCGGTAAACATGTCCTCGATGGTTATTTTGATTGCAGCGAAATCCTTTACCAGGGAAAGAATATATTCTGCGAGCAGCGTTTTCCCAATGCCGGAATGTGAACCGGAGACCGTAATTAATATTTTATCAGTGAGGCAGGATGCAAGAGACATAACCATTAGTAGAGATGATAGCTCATAGAGGGGAACTTTTTATTCCGCAGACCGCATTCGAAGCTCCGCATTTTGAAATTATCCGCCAATCGCAGACATGCCGCGTACGCATTTTTTGAATACCGGCTCTGTGGCATGGTGTTTCTGGGGTTTTGTAAGAATTGCATCGGTAATGATATGTTCAAGCTCTGCATCGCTGCACCCCTGACGCAGAAATGCTTTCAGGTCAGTTTCTGCATCTGAAAAAAGGCAGGTGCGAAGTTTTCCATCAGGGGTGAGGCGGAGGCGGTTGCACGTTGAGCAAAAGTGGTTGCTGAGTGAACTGATAAATCCGATCCTTCCTTTTGCCCCTTTGATTTTATACATCTGGGCAGGGCCTGACCCGTTATCAGATGGCAGTGCACTCAGGTGCCCTAATTCTTCTATCCTGTTTTGTATTTCAGTGCATGAGATAAAGCGTTCTTTCTTCCAGCCATTCTCCATGCCGACTGGCATGTATTCAATAAACCGTATATGAACCTCCCGGTCCATAGAAAGCCGGGCAAAGGATAGAATCTCATCATCATTAGTGCCACGGATCGCCACTACATTTATTTTGATGGGTGAGAATCCCGCCTCCTGTGCTTTATCAATCCCTGCAAACACCTGGTTAATATCGCCTCCCCGGGTAATCATGGTATATTTTTCGGGGTTAAGAGAGTCAAGGCTGATGTTGAGGCGTTTAAGTCCTGCTCTGCGAAGCGCTACAGCATCAGCATGAAGGAGGATGCCGTTTGTTGTCATGGAGAGATCCTGGATGCCATCAATGTCTGCCAGAGCAGCAACAAAGTCCACAATGCCTTTTCTGACAAGCGGTTCTCCACCCGTAATTCTAATCTTAGATATACCGGTGGTAACCGCTACGTGTGCGACCCTTACAATTTCTTCATAGCGCAGAATATCATCATGCCCTAAGAGGGAAACACCGTCTTTTGGCATGCAGTACATGCAGCGAAGATTGCAGCGGTCGGTAATTGATATGCGCAGATAGTTAATAGGGCGATTATAGGAATCTATGAGTTGAACCACGCTCTACACCAGTAAAAAACCCGGATCCTTTTCTGGAAAGAAGTCCGGGTTATTAACCATGCTCCTATCTCCTTTCCAATAAACAAGAGGTTTAACCGTTTCCAGTAAAACCCTTTCGGCCATCACCCATAGACGCATCCGTAGGGTAAGTGACTCGGAGACTTCCTATTATTAATAAAATACTATCTTATGCTTTGTCAAGATGTTATATGCACACAGGGACACCGTGAATGCTTCAGAGGATTGATTTCCGGTAAAGATCCGGCTCATCTGTATCGTCTGCTCTTTTCTCATAACACATGAGAAAGACTTCCCCAGTACCTTCGTTCTTAAAGGCATGGGTTATATTTGGAGCAATTTTAAAAAGTACCGGCTTGTCACCTGGTACGGTTATCTCCTGCTGCTCGCCTGTTTCGTTGTCTTCAAATACTGCTTTGCAGGGGCCTGAGAGCACACAGGCGTATTCAGTACTGTGGCGATGATAGTGGTTGCCTCTTACCGCACCCGGCCTGAGGTGCGGAACATGCACATGGGAGATGAGTGTGTGGCGCAGGTCTTCCTCCTCCATGGGCCAGGCAACCCAGCCGCGCTCATCTTCCCGTAGTGTGATTTCGATAACTTCTACTTTTTCCATCTCAGACTAAACCATAATAACCGGCATTTAGATATAGCGTACCATAGCATAACTGAAAAAACAAAAAAGATAATTCAAGACTTGTATGAGGCAGAGGCACGTAATGGGCATATTGTCAATTCGACGGGTCATACAAGTCCTTCAAGTCATTTCTGTTGACAAACAGCTATATTTTTATATAAAGAGTCTTCAGGCATACTATTGAGAATGTTCAATCAATGATTAATGAAAGGAGAACGTATTATGGCAGCTCAGAAAGTAGTATCACCATTTCTTCCGTTTATGGAGAAGCATGCGAAGGCTTTGAAAATGAACCTTAAAGACCTGACGGTAGCATCCCTGCGCTCTTTGTTTGGTCACGTGTATTATATATGGCGGACTTTTAAACCGGCACTGGGCGAAGAAGACGGGCTGAAATACTATGGCAATGTTTGGGCGGCACTGGCACAGATGTCCTTTCAGGGAGCCATGCAGAAGCTCGGTCTTAAGGAAGTAAAAGACCTCCCTACCTTCGGCAGGATAGTTGAGGATTGCTTCATTGGTGTCCCTGCTCTGTATGTGACCAGAAGAAGCACTAAAAACGAGCATGTAGGCCATGTCCTCTGGTGTGCAAACCCCGCATACGGCCCTGCAGATAATACCTATAAGCGACATGATTATTACCGCCAGGAGGTGTATCTTACCTATATATATCTGTGGGCGCTGATTGAAGAAGCAAAGAAAGTCGGCTTGAAGGAGGATATTCTGGTAGAGCTGCCGTCTGGCAGATGCCGGGATGGTGCTGCCTGTGCCTGTCAGATAGTTTTACGGACCAGGGATGCTGATCCTGCCCGACCCCTGCCGGAAGTTGAAAATCGCTTTCTCGATCTGGAGACAGGAGAACAGGAGCCGGTGCTGTACGTTTTGAAAAAGCAGAAGAGAACTCTCGAGGAGCAGGGGCCCGGTTCATTTCTTGGCTTCTTTGCCGTTGATTTTCTTGCATGGCTGCAGCTCAATATTTACGTAAAGGGTAAAGCCCAGGAAGTGTATATGAAACTGTGGCAGACCTTCCCGCCCCTGTGGGTTAAGGATGCCAAGCTTGATCTGGAGATTGGCAAGATAAAGACAATAAAAGATGTTGCGAATATTATTATATATTGTCAGAAGAAAAAGTATAATGCCTATACCCTGTCACCCACATCAAACGGCAGTGCGACCCTTGTGTCCGGCGTGGATCCATTTGTTGAAGTCGGTGCAATGCTTCAGGCTCCGGCTGGCTATAATCAGACTCTGGCCAAAATGGATCAGGACTTTGTGAACAATGTCCTTAAGGTAGCCAAATTGGATAAGATTGCGACTGCAACCTTCTCATCCCATCTGGCAAAAGGCGCCAAAACAAGCGAAATCACCATTAAAATGAGAAAATAGTGCAAATAGGTATCCGGGCAGGATGGGTTCTCTGTGACCCATCCTGCCCGGATTGACTTGCATAACGCA
>CAIYCZ010000052.1 GCA_903924805.1 uncultured delta proteobacterium
AAAACAAAAAATCTTCCGCACCTCCTTTTCACAGGAAATGCCGGGGTCGGAAAAACCACTGCCGCAGTCACTCTTGCACGGGAGATCTTCGGCGAATCGTGGCAGATGAACTTTAAGGAAATGAACGCGTCAGATGAGCGGGGGATCGATGTCGTGCGGAACCAGATCAAGCAGTTCGCCAGGACGACACCGCTTGGAGAGTCAACCTTCAAAATCCTTTTTTTGGATGAAGCGGACGCGCTCACCACTGATGCCCAAGCAGCGCTGCGCAGGACGATGGAGAGTTATGCACAGACCTGCCGGTTCATTCTTTCCTGTAACTATTCGTCCAAGATCATCGATCCGATCCAGAGCCGGTGTGCGATCTACCGGTTCAAACCACTCTCTCCGGCGGCAGTCAAAGAGGAGATTCTGCGGATTGCACATCGAGAAAAGCTGACTGTCAGCCCGGATGCCATGGATGCGATGATCTACATCGCACAGGGTGACATGCGCAAAGCAATCAATGCCCTCCAAGGGGCAGCTATCATCAACAGGAATATCGATGCTGCGATGGTCTATGCGATCACCTCAACTGCCCGCCCGGCAGAGATTGATGAACTCCTGAATCTCTCCCTGGCAGGGGAGTTCGATGCTGCCGAGTCGCTCCTATCCCAACTCATGCATGAACGGGGGATTGCCTCAAATGAACTGATCAACCAGTGCTACCGAGCTATCCTCAAACGGGATATGGGGCGGAGTCTCAAGGTGCGTTTGATCGATCATCTGGGCGAGGCGGATTTCCGCCTCTCGGAAGGCGCAAACAGTGATATCCAGATGGAAGCGCTCATCGCGCGGTTCGTGCTGTCAGCACAGGAACGATCATGAGGTGCGGGCGTGGATAAGGATGGGCAGGACAGCGTTGCTGACAGGGCATCTGACTGGAGCCGGTTCTTAAAAAGCCGGTATAAAAAGGAACTTGGGGAACTGAGCCGGGAATTCCCCTACCGGCGCTCCCTCAATATCGACTACCGCGAGATCGAGAAATTCGGGAAGGCGGGGATCTCGCTCGCTGACGAACTTCTCGAAAACCCCGGGAAAGTTCTTGAAGATGTCTGGGACGCCATCAGAAGCAATCAGCTGATCAGGACAAGGGATGGAAAAGAGCCCAGAGGGGTCAATATAAGGTTCAAAAACCTCCCGCAAAAAGTGGGGATCCGTCATATCAGATCTGATGATATCAACCGTTTCATCTCCATTGAAGGCATTTTGCGTAAGACCACCGAAGTCCGCCCGCGGATTGTCGAGGCAGTCTTCAAATGCCCCGCGGGCCATTTCACCGTAAAAAAGCAGAAATACGGGAAGTTTATTGAGCCTGACGGATGTGCAACCGATGGATGCACGTTTAAAAAACTGGAGCTTTTGCCAAAACGCTCCAAGTTTGTCGATTCCCAGAAGCTCCGGGTTCAGGAGTCCCCGGAAGGGTTACGGGGCGGTGAACAACCCCAGACACTCGATATTGATGTCACAGATGATCTTGCCGGGCTGGTATCACCGGGTGATCGGGTGGTGATCAACGGGATTCTGCGATCAATGCAGAGAGTAGTCAGGGGAGAGAAGAGCACGGTCTTTGACATATTTTTGGAATGCAATTCCATCGAGATCCAGGAAAAAGAGTTTGAAGAGGTTGAGATTGACGAACATGCAGAAGATGAGATTAAGGAACTGTCCCATGACCCGATGATCTACCGGAAGATCACGCATTCGATTGCCCCCACCATTTACGGGAGCGAAAATGTTAAGGAGGCAATTGCGCTCCAGCTCTTTGGCGGCATTGTCAAGGAGATGCCGGACGGCACCCATCTGCGCGGCGACATTCATGTACTGCTCATAGGAGATCCCGGTATTGCAAAAAGCCAGCTTTTAAGGTATGTCGTCAAGCTCTCCCCCCGCGCGATCTACACAAGCGGGCAGTCCTCCACGTCAGCGGGGCTGACGGCAACAGCTGTCAAGGATGAGTTCGGCGAAGGGCGCT
>CAIYCZ010000053.1 GCA_903924805.1 uncultured delta proteobacterium
CGGATATTGAATAAGCACTGTCTTGGCTTTGTTGTAAAGTACACCATCCTGACTGCTATAGACAGTATTACTTGTGTCAACGACTATACTGGTCAAACGAGTACAATCCAAAAAAGCAACAATCCCAATGCTTGTAACGCTGTTGGGGATGGTCACGCTGGTCAAACTGGTGCAATTATAAAACGCCCAATCCTCAATGCTCGAAACGCTGTTGGGGATGGTGAAGCCGCCAGACTTTCCGCATGGATATTGAATAAGCAATGTCCCATCTTTGTTGTATAGCACACCATCCTGACTGCTATAGACGGTATTACTTACGTCAACGACTATGCTGGTCAAACCGGAGCACTCTGCAAACGCCCCATCCCCAATGCTGGTAACGCTGTTGGGGATGGTCACGCTGGTCAAACCGGAGCATCGAGAAAATGCATACCCCCCAATGCTCGTAACACTGTTTCCGATGGTCACGCTGGTCAAACCGGTGCATCGAGAAAATGCCTCATAACCAATGCTCGTAACACTGTCGGGAATGGTCACGCTGGTCAAATAGGTGCAATTATAAAACGCCTGAACCCCAATGCTTACCACCGGCATGCCGTCTATGGTAGCTGGGATTACAACAACTCCCGCACCACCGGTATATTTGGTGATTGTAACATTGCCGCCTGATACCGTATAATAAAAATCTCCCGATTGCTGGGCAAAGGCGGATGACGACAGAAACATAAAACCAATTAATGACAGAAACAATATTGATTTTCTGAACTGCATATAAAAACCCTCCTTAACAATTAGGTTTGTTTCGTAAACTTCCCCTAACCGTGACGCTTTCGTGAAAAGGTACATGAGGTTTTATTTCTGTTTCCTCATTTTTAGATCAAGTAATAAAAAACCCCCATCAGCGCACATACTGATAGAGGCTCTTATTTGATTTATAGATTTTTTGAAATGAACACGGTTCCCCCCCCAAATATTTTACCAGTTCATAAGTGCATAATTATTATACGAATCAATTTATTAAGCAAGGAGATAGATTAAGAAAGTATTGGGGTCAGGCTTAGGTAATAGGCGAGAGATAAGCGGAATAAGCCGGCTCTTATTTTGATTCCTTAAAGCAATCCGGCATTTTATAAATAGATTTACATGGTTCTTTACCTATATCCTTTTTTGAAAGTTTTCTGAACCCTTCCTTCTTTAATGTCTTAATTATTTCTTGCTCTTGAGACACTCTTATTTTTTTAGCCATTTTTTAAACCTCTTGGGAAATGCGGAGACACCATATTCGTTTTACTTTTTCGGTGACTCCTTTTTGCTGCTGGATTGAGTTACTGATTTATTTATGGACGTCCCTTAGTTGTTCCCCATGACTGCGCGCCTTGCGCCACCGCAGGAGAAAAAACTCCTCCACATATTTTTTTTTATACGGCTTGCCCAGAAATGTGTTTTTGCACCCCATATAGGCGCTGCACTCGAAAGGCTTTGCCCCGTGTATGGCGCAGGCGCCCTGTTCATCGAGGAATACGCACACACCGCGCTCCCGGGCATAGTAATCAGGAGCCACCGTTCCCGGCTGTGCGATGAAGCGCTTGCCCTTGCGCTTTGCCGGCGCCAGCCCATAGACTGTGTCTTTGGGGGAGAGAATAATTTTTACCAGGTACTGCGCCAGCAGCTCCGCCTCTGGTATGCCCAGCAAACGGGCAAGCTTCCCCACATCCTCGGGTATGAGCCTGCCCGGATCAGTGCGGCAGGCGCTGACGCATTCCGGGCAGCTGCAGCTTTCCATAATTGACTTCCTCGAATACGTACATCATGAGACACCGGGGTAGGAAATGTGGAGACACCTTATTAGTTTTTCTTTCTCGGTCCTCCTCCTTTTTGCTGCTGGATAGTACTATCTTGCCGGGTGTTTGTAAAATAAAATATGCCGCGTGCGTTTGAGTTGTATAATAGGGGCAGGGGCTGCGTGAGGCCTGAAAGCGTTTGCAGGTGATGCCGGCAGAAACAAAAAAGGAGGAGAGCGGTACGCCCTCCTCCTTACGGTATCGCGGTATGGTTACGGCTGAGCGGGTTTTGGCATGGCGGGTTTTGGCATGGCGGGTGCCGGAGCTGCGGGCTTTGGCGCGTCAGCACCGATATTCTCTTCATGAATCTTTATCGGGTAACGCTTTTTCAGAGACTCAATGTAGTCGTCGTAGGCCTTCTTCTGCTGATCCTGCTGCAGTTTTCTTTCTATTTTGCTCTTGGATTCCTGGAAGGCCTCCTCTTTCTGCGCCTTCTTCTCGCCGACCTTTATAATATAGTAACCGCTCTTCTCTTCAATGACAGAGCTTATTCCGCCGGCCTTTAGAGCGAAAGCTTTTTCTTCAAATGCGGGGCCGTAGGTTACGGCCCGTTTCCCTTTTGAGAAGAAACCGGTATTGCCGCCGCTCTTATTGGTGCGCTCGTCTTCAGATACTTCCTTTGCCACCTTTTCAAAATCTTCGCCCTTCTTTACCCGCTTGAGCGCCAGCTCTGCCTTTTTCTTCTGCTCTTTTTTCACTTCGGGCGTGGCGTCTTCTTTCAGCTTGAACATAATGAGGTTGACTTTCACCTTTTCCGGTTCGACAAACTCATCCTTGTGCTCCTTGTAATACTTCTCACTGTCAGCATCATTGACCTTGATCTTGTCCATGATTTCCTGCTTGATCAACTCCTGGATGATGATGTTATCTGATATCTCTTTGATACGCTTGGATACCTCATCCTTTTTATCGAGTTTGAGCCTGCGGGCTTCCTGGGAAAGAAGGCTGAACTTTGTCAGCTGCTCGATAAGCTTTTTCTTTCCCTCTGCTGTTTCATAGCGTGAGCGAAACTGAGGCGGCAGCATGGATATCTTGGAATCAATATCTGCCTGGGTAATTTTTTCCTGCCCGATGGTTGCATATACCTTTTCAGCACTCTTGGCAAATGAGTTGAACGGCATGACAACGAGGCATGCACTGAAAAGCAGTGCGGTAATCAATACGATCTTTTTCATACAACAACTCCTTTCTTTAAACTCCTGAAAATGTTTATTACGTTTTTGCACCTGAGGCGGGGGAGAAAGACGAACCCACCCCCACGCAACCCCTCGGCCCGCTCGGGAGGGGTGGTGCACCTGTTAATTACTCAACCAGCTGGTACTTTTTAAGAATCTTTTTGAGCTTATCATCAAGCTCCGCCGGCATGGGGCACAGCGGGAGTCTCATTTCTGAAGAAATCATGCCCATCATGCCAAGCGCCGTCTTCACCGGCATCGGGTTTGTCTGGAGAAACATGGAATTATGCAGAGGAAGGAGATGGTGGTGCAGCTTCTGTGCTTCTTCAAGCCGTCCTTCCTCAAATGCCCGAACCATTGAAGAAACGAGCCTTGGCGCTATGTTAGCGGTTACTGATATCACCCCCTTTCCGCCAACTGCCATAATAGGAAGTGTATTTACATCATCGCCTGAAACAACATTAAAATCTTTCCTGCACAGATTTATTATTTCACTCACCTGTGAGAGTGAGCCGCTTGCCTCTTTTATACCGACAATGGCCGGGATTTCTGCAAGCCTGGCAACGGTTTCCGGCAGCATATTGACCCCGGTCCGGCCCGGCACGTTATAGAGCACAATCGGTATGGACACGGCATCGGCAATTTTTTTAAAGTGGGCAACGAGGCCCTCCTGGGTTGGCCTGTTATAATACGGGGTGATGTGAAGACAGCCGGCAACACCCGCTCGGGCAGCATGCCTGGTTAAACGAATCGCCTCTTCAGTGTTGTTTGAGCCGGCGCCGGCAAGGACCGGGATCTTCCCTCCGGCCGCATCCATGGTAATGTTTACCACAGCTTCGTGTTCTTCAAGGGAGAGGGTTGCTGCCTCACCGGTTGTGCCGCAGGGACAGAGTACATCCGTACCATTGTCCAGGTGGAACTTAACCAGCTTGCGCAGTCCCTTTTCATCAATTTTGCCATTGCTGAAGGGCGTTACCAGAGCAACCATTGAACCTGTAAACATGTTTTAAAATTCTCCTTCCGGTTTGAGTTGAGGAGTTAAAGAATTATAACTCTGCAACTCCACAACTCCCACACGCTGTAACTTATTTGTATGCTTCTTCCCAGATGTCCCCCTCACACACAGCCGTTACCGGTCCTTCCAGATAAACCCGGCCAAACGGATGGGAGGGATTTTCGCTGTAAACGGTAAGGATCTCTCCCCCCGCTGTCTTAACCTGCACCGGCGTGGAAACGCTGCCCAGCGCAGAGGCAATCAAGGCAGCAGCAACAGACCCGGTACCGCAGGCACGGGTTTCATCTTCCACTCCCCGTTCATAGGTCCGCAGGTGAAGCAGAGAATGGTTTTGCACAGAAACAAAATTTACATTGGTGCCTGCCGGCTGGAACCTCTGGTGGAAGCGAATCGCAGTGCCGTGCTCCCGTACCCTGCGTGCGTCAAGGTCATTGACAAAAGTTACCACATGGGGCACGCCGGTATTGATAACGTGCAGAAGATAGCCTTCACCGTCTATGGTAAGGCTCAGATTCATTTCTGGTGGTCCGGGCGACGGGAGCTCGATTTTGACCAGGCTGTTAGTAACCTCGGCATGAATGATTCC
>CAIYCZ010000054.1 GCA_903924805.1 uncultured delta proteobacterium
CCCCATCATGCTCATCCGCGTTCAGGGCAACTTCCCGGCAACCGGGGAAATCCTCTCCACCTTCTCTATCGGGCACTATGTGGCAGGCTTTATGAGAGGCAGCCACCAGGGCCCGCTGATGCCGGTCAAGCTCAATTCAACCATTTCCTACTTTGACGGCCCGCCGGTGGTAAGCTGTGCCGCATTCTGCATCCGGGACGGCAAGCTCACCGAGGCAGTGGATGCTTTCGATCATCCGTACTGGGACTGGGTGCGCAATCAGGTCTCCCAGAAAGCCCACGAAATCCGCAGACAGGGCTTTTTCGGGCCTGCCATGCTGCCCTTCAGTGAACTTGAATACGGCGGGATTGTACAGAAGATGAAAAGGATTGACAAAAAGTTTAAGATAAAAAAATAGGGCAGCAAGCCCATACTTGTAGCATATCGGGATGGCTTCTGATGGCACCAATAGTACCATCAGAAGCCATCCTGTTTTATGCGGTATTGAGGTGTGGATTGGATTAAAAATTAAGCAAATCTTGGGCAGTGTATAAACAGTACTTTTTTATTGACAAAAATTAAAGATAGGATATATACCATTAACCTTTGTTTTTAATAGAAAATCCTGCAGTTAACATTTCAGAATATACAGGTAGTTAAGGAGAAAAAACAGTATGACGGAAAGCATTAAAAAAGTTCTGCTTAAAAAGAAAGCGGAACTTTTAAAAGACCTTAATAAAGATCTTAAAAGTGAGAAAAATGATTTTGACAGTGAAATCGGCGATTTTTATGACAATGCCGATACTGAAAGAGGCCGCCAGCTGTTTCATCTGCTGAGCGGCAGAGAACAGGATAAACTTAACGCTATTGATGATGCTCTGCAGAGGATTGAGGACGGAACCTACGGGGTCTGTGAAGAATGCGGCAAAAAGATACATAAAGAGCGCCTTAAAATCATGCCGTTTGCAAAGTTTTGCGTCGCATGTCAGTCAGAAATGGAGAAACACGCAGCAAAGGTAAAAGAGAGTATGGAAGAAGAATTTACCTACAAGGATATTTCCATAGGCGAGGTTGAAGAAGGTGACGAAAATGTTTAACCCTTGCTGACCGTAACAATGGTATCAACAGGCAGATGTCAAGAGATGGCTTCTGCCTTTTTATTTTCAATCACGCTGTGTTTCTTCCTCTATTTTTATGGAGCATTTGCTAAGCAGGTTTGATGTCTATCTGTATGGTTCCCCGCTTGTTGCTCTGCTGGCCTCGTTTTTAGCGGGAGTACTCACCAGCTTTACTCCCTGCGTGTATCCTCTTATTCCCATAACGGTAGGGTTCATCGGGGCAAAGGGAAGTTCAACCAAAACCAGAGGGTTCTATCTGTCCCTGCTGTACGTGCTCGGGTTAGCATGCGTCTATGCAGCCCTCGGCGCATTTGCAGCGCTGAGCGGAAAACTGTTCGGCCAGATCAGTACCAACCCCTGGACCTACATCTTTGTGGGAAACCTGTGCCTGTTATTTGGCCTTTCCATGCTTGACGTTTTCACCCTCCAGATACAGTTCCTTTCGGCATGGCAGCCGCAGGTCAGGAAGTCAGGGGGCGGACTTTCCGCCTTTGTGTTTGGCGGATGTTCAGGGCTGATTGCCGGTCCCTGTACCACGCCGGTACTCGGGGCATTGCTTGCCTTTGTTGCATCACGACAGAATATTGCGCTTGGTATTCTTATGCTGTTTGTATTTGCCCTGGGCATGGGCTCTCTGCTCATCCTGGTAGGCACTTTTACGGGAGTGCTTTCATCGCTTCCCCGTTCAGGTCCATGGATAGTGCGGGTTAAAAAAGGGTTTGGCTTTCTCATGATTATTGTTGGAGAGATTTTTCTTATTAAAGCCGGGCAGCTTATGGTATAGTAGCTGTTAAGGAGAAAAACATGGGCTCTCAGAAAAAATTATATGCAGTGTTTTTAGTAGTATTCCTGCTGATGGCAGGATGCGGAGATAGTGCTGAGCAAAGACCTCAAGCAAGCACAGGGGTAAGTGAAGGGCAACTGGCTCCGGATTTTACCCTGAAAAGCTTAACCGGAGAGGATGTCACCCTCTCTTCTTTCCGGGGTAAAAATCCGGTGTATATCACATTCTGGGCAACCTGGTGTCCCTACTGCGTTAAAGAGATTCCCCGGCTAAAAGAAATTAACGGAAAGTACAGCCCCAAAGGGCTAAAAATTCTGGCAATTGATATCGGGCAAAATGACTCTGTCATGCGGGTGCAGGCGTTTCAGAAGCAGTTTGACATCCCGTATACTATTCTCTATGATGTTGCTGCAACGATATCGCGTCAGTATGGCGTCATTGGGGTGCCGTTCAATGTTCTTATCGACCGCAGCGGAAAGGTAGTGTATCGCTCTAACAGTACGCCGGAGAACCTGGAAAAATTTGTAGAAAAAGAAAAGCCCGCCTGAACAGGCGGGCTTGTTAGTTCGTAAGCTGCTGGTCATTTCTCATTCTTCAAATTCTTCTTTAAAATCATCAACCCCTTTGCCGCCAATCTGGGTCACTTTGATTTTCCAGAAATTTGACATCTCAGGTTTCGTAAGCGTCATTTCAAGGAGTTTGTCCAGTGCTCCGGCGGGATACCCCATCTGCGTTTCAAGGACGCGGACTGCTCTGGTAATCTCATCAGGCTTGGCTATGTGCTCCAGTTCACCGTCACAGATGACCGATGTGTAGCCCATCTTTCCGGGAGCGCCAAATCCTTCAGGAGTCCAGTAGACCGTAAAACATACATTTTTATTGCTGTTGAAATAGCCCGCTTTCCTGCCGTGATTTGCCATGGTCAGGTAGATGTTGCTGCCATCATAGGAGTAGGCCAGCGGAATTGCATACGAGGTTGTTCCGTCAGTCATTGACAGAACACCGACACGCCGGGTTTTCAGAAATGCGTCAATTTCTGCCCTGTTTAATGTCTTTACATTGGTTTTAAATTTCATGTGCTGTGTATCCTCCGTAATTAATGGAATTCAATACCGCCGCATACATTTATTGCCTGGCCGGTCATGTAGCTTGCATCATCTGAAGCAAGAAACGCTACAGCTCCGGCAATATCTTCAGGAACGCCGACTCTGGGAAGCTTCAATATCCG
>CAIYCZ010000055.1 GCA_903924805.1 uncultured delta proteobacterium
AACTCGTAACCCGGAACATTTTATTAAACATGAAAGCTCCGCTCTATTACCAATCATACGGAAAAGGAAAGCCCCTTGTTCTCATCCATGGCTGGACAATGGATTCACGGGTCTGGAACCCGTTTGTAGAAGAGTTTTTAAATCAGTATAACGTGATAACCCTTGACCTGCGGGGACATGGGAACTCATCCTCGCTTCCCGGCCCTTATGACTTTAAGGCCTTTGCAGAGGATATCCTTGGTTTAATTGAGCATCTGTCACTTGAGCATATAACACTCATTGGCTGGTCAATGGGGGTATCGGTAATTCTTGCAATGCTTGAAAAGCAGATTCCAGAAGTTGATTCTCTGGTTTTTATCAGCGGCACACCCTCGCTCACGGCACGCGAAGACTATCCCTGTGGTCTGCCGCGCGGAGAAGTTCACCGCCTCCTCAGGCAGGTTAAAAAAGATTATCAAACAGGCATGAAAAATTTTTACAATCTCGTTTTCCAGGGAAAGGATTTAAGTTCCGGACACAGTGAAGGAGTAAAATCGTTAGTGTGTGATATAAGCCGTATTCCACCACAAACGGTTGCCCTTGAATCACTGCACTGTCTGCAGAATGAAGACCTTCGGCCATCCCTGAGCACTATCCGGGTTCCGACGCTTCTCATACACGGAGCCCTTGACCGGATATGCATGCCTGCTGCAGCACAATACATGGCCGAGCACATTACCGGTGCAGCTCTTTTAATGATTGAAGAAACAGGGCATGCTCCATTCCTTATTGAAAAAGAAAAAGTGCATAGTGCGATTAGAAAATTTATTAGAAGTACGAGCACCACAGGATGATTTTTATTAGAAAAGTAAGAAAAAGTCCCTTCTCCCTTGAGGGGAGAAGGTTGGGATGAGGGTGATTCAGGATCTCTGATGAGCACTATTGATAAAACATTTGTAAAAAAATCGTTTAACCGCCATGCACTCACCTATGACCACAATGCAGGCCTACAGGCAAGCCTTGGGAACCTCCTGCTGGAGTTTTTGAATGGCGCTACGCACCGGGAATCAAAAATTCTTGATATAGGTATGGGCACCGGGAGCATGACGGCAACCCTGATGAAACGGTTTCCGGATGTCCGGATACATGGATGTGATAGTGCAGTAAACATGGTTGCCTGTGCACGGAGCAAAGATGCTCTTACATCACGGAAGGAGCTTTTTATAACTGCAGATAGCGAGTTTCTTCCGTATCGCTCAGGCAGATTTGATCTGGTTATTTCAAGCCTTACGTATCAATGGCTCGAGCGGTGCGACAGGGCATTTGGTGAAGTATTGCGGGTGCTGAAGCCGGGCGGCAGGTTCCTCTGTTCAGCCTTTGGGGGAAAAACCTTTGCGGAACTGAGAACCTCCTATGCCCGGGCATGCAGGGAATCAGCCTATACCCACGGTGAAGCACTGCAGCTGCATTTTACCGAGGACCAATTTCTTGCCATGCTCACGTCTGCAGGGTTCATAAAACCCTTCATGTGCACCCGTCTCATCACGGAACACTACCGGACGGTAGGAGACCTGGTTCGATCCATAAAGGGGATGGGTGCGCAGAATGCGTCAGACCGGAGAAACAGAGGGCTGGGGATTCGGAAGGTGTGGAGGAGGATGGTTGAACTGTATGAAAAAGATTTTGGGCTGCCCGGCAGAATCCCTGCTACCTTTGAAGTGATTATGGGAGGAGGGAGGAAACCATAAAAGGTGAAAATAGAGTTCACAAGTCAGCATGCAAAATATGCAGGCCTGCTTTTTTATTCTGGACTCTGACTTCTTGTTTTAAAATTGATAAACAAGAGAGTACGTATAATTTATTTTCAACATGAACCATAGATGATATAATAAATAGAAATGCGACAGGCGGATTTGAAGCTGCCGTTCAAACCGAGCGGTGGGTTGCAGACATAAAAAAGATTAACCCCGGATGTTCATACCATGATAGAAAAACTGGAAGAGATAAAAAAGCGCTATCCTGAAAAGTTTGTGCCGGAGAACTCGGTATTTTCCCACATACATCCCGGCGACAGGATATTTATCGGGACAGCCTGCGGCGAGCCGCAATATCTTGTCCGGGCCCTCATTGACTATGTAAACGCCAATCCCAAGGCATTTTTTGATGCCGAAGTCATGCACGTGTGGACCCTCGGCCTTGCACCATATGCCGATGAGAAATTCAAGCGCAACTTCAGGCACAATTCATTTTTTATCACCGACAATACCCGGGAAGCGGTAAATACCGGCCTTGCAGACTACAGTTCCATATTCTTCTCCCAGATCCCCGCTCTTTTTTATCGCGGCATGGTAAAGGTTGATGTGGCCCTCATACAAACGTCGCTGCCGGATGAGCACGGCTATGTGAGCCTTGGCATAAGTGTTGATATCGTCAAGGCAGCAGTAGAAAATGCCAAGCTGGTCATTGTGCAGGTTAATGCACACATGCCGCGTATTCACGGGGACACGTTCATCCACGTGAAGGATATTGATTTTATTATATCCTTTGATGAGCCGCTTTTGGAGTTTGGGACCACCGTGCCCGATGACATTGCAGATAAAATCGGAAACTACATCGCCCGCATTGTGCTGGACGGAGATACCATTCAGGTTGGTTATGGAAGCATTCCCAATGCAATTCTCACCCACCTGCATACCAAAAAGCATCTTGGCGTTCATTCAGAACTGCTCACCCCCGGCGTTGTAGCGCTGATGCAGGGCGGGGTTATTGATAATTCCAGAAAGACTATTGACCGGGGAAAAACCGTTGCAGCCTTCTGCATGGGCAATAAGGAGACCTATGAATATCTCCATGATAACCCGAGCGTGGACTTCAGGACCATTGACTACACCAATAATCCGCTGATTATCGCCAGCCATAAGAACATGACCGCCATTAACGCTGCCCTGCAGATAGACCTGACCGGCCAGGCAACGGCCGAGTCCATTGGCAAGCGCTTTTACAGCGGCGTTGGCGGGCAGGCAGACTTTATGCGCGGAACCGTGCTGGCGCCCGGCGGTAAAACGATTCTTGCCATACGTTCCACGTCAAATGACGGACAGTATTCCCGGATTGTCCCCTGCCTTGATGAGGGAGCAGGGGTGACCCTGGTGCGGGGAGATATTCACTATGTAGTTACCGAATACGGGATTGTATATCTGCACGGAAAAAATGTCCGGGAGCGGGCGATGGATCTGATCTCCATTGCCCATCCGAAATTTCAGACCTGGCTTATAGAAGAGGCCAAGAAGCTCGGCTACATATACCGCGACCAGGCATTCATACCGGGCAAAAAAGGTGAATATCCGGAAAACCTGGAAACCCGTCGCATTACCAAAACGGGCCTTGAGATACTGCTGCGGCCGGTAAAAATAAGTGATGAGCCGCTGCTCAAGGATTTCTTTTATGCTCTTTCCGATCAGACCACCTACCGCAGGTTTATTTCAGTGCGGCGCGATATGCCCCATGAGCGGCTGCAGGAGTTTGTAGTCATTGACTATACCAAGGAGACGGTAATCCTTGCCGTAACCCAGCGCGAGGAACAAGAAGAGATTATCGGCGTGGTGCAATGCGGCATAGACAAAGTTACGCACACGGCAGAGGTTGGCGTGGTAGTGCGGGATGCGTATCAGGGCAGGGGCGTGGGTACGGAACTGTTGTCCTATCTGACCTATATTGCCAAGCGGCAGGGCCTTCTGGGCTTTACCGCAGATGTGCTGGTTGAAAACCGGCCGATGATGAACCTGTTTGAAAAAATGGGATTTGATCTTGAGAAGCGGCGCAGCGAACAGGTGTACGAGCTGAAGATGACATTCAGGTGATTATACACGTACTGCTGTTGCCTGATAGTAGACACCAACCAGGTAGGGAAAAGAGAGAACCATGGACTGCATAGGAACACAAAATCTAAGAAAGGTCTTGGAGTATAAGGTTAGACAGTTTTCTGACAAAGAATTTTTAGTTTTTGAAGACCAGGAAGGATATGTCATCAGCTATACCTACCGGCAGTTTGACGAGATGGTCAACAGGTATGCCACTATCCTTATGAGCACGGGCATTAAGAAGGGCGACAAGGTAACCGTTCACCTCTCCAATTCTCCCGAATTTCTCTTTTCCTTCTTTGCCTGTGCCAAGATAGGGGTAGTAATAGTACCGACAAATATCCTGTCCGGTGTCCCGGAAATGGAATATTTTCTTGATTTTTCTGATGCCGTTGGCGTTATTACGGAGCCACGGTATATGGAGCTGTTCGATAGCCTGCTGGGGAAGTGCAAAAAGGTGCAGCAGGTATTTGTTGCGCGGACCGTGCCGGGGTATCCGCACAGCGCCCTGTATCCTCATGCCACGGTTATTGCTGATGCGCTGAAAGACGCTCCAAAAGACCTGCCTGAGGTGCCCATACAGTGTGAAGATGTGCTGATGATGCTTTTTACTCACGACCCGGTGCGCCCCAAGGCAGTCCAGCTGACCCACGCCAATGCAGTGTTTGCCGGAATTTTCGGCGCACAGGCGTGGAAAGTGGTTCCGGAAGACCGGCATTTTATAACCTTGCCGCTGTTTCATGTGAACGGTCAGTTCATCTCCCTCATACCATCCCTGACAGCCGGCGCGACGCTGATTATAACTGAACAGTTCAGCGCGGCAAAATTCATGAAGCAGGCCAGGCGGCACCGGGCGACGACCGCAAGCGTGGTTGGCGCAATGGTGCGGATGATTCTCAGTGAGCCGCCTGCGGAGCACGACGCAGAGCATTGCCTGCGTCTTATCATGTATGCCATTTCAGTAACTGATGAAGAGTGGGATGCCTTTGAATCGCGGTTCCGGGTGAGGCTCTGCGACCTGTGGGGAATGACGGAGACCCTGGGGGCTACCACCGTTAACCCTATTGACGGGATACTGAAGAAGAACTGCATAGGAATGCCGCGGCTGGGCACTGCGGTCATGGTCGTTGATGAGCATGCTGCTGAAGTCCCCGCCGGGACGGTTGGAGAGCTTGTGGTACAGGGCGTGCCGGGCCGGACCATCATGAAGGGATACTATAAAAATCCTGACGCCACCAGTGCAACAATCAGGAACGGCTGGCTCCATACCGGTGACTATGCCTATATGGATGAAGCCGGCTATTTCCACTTTGTCGGCAGAAAAAAGGACGCAGCGGTATCACCGCACGTTCGTGTTATCAGTGAACAGTGAATAGCGGCCGGTAAACAGGATGGAGGAGGGTGAAGATGGCGGGCGCTTAGAGAGGGCAGAAAGGATGCAGAGCAGCAGAATCAATACAGGGCAGTGGCACTGAACGTTAATCGCAACTTAACTTTGGAGGTTGATTATGGAAAAACTAAAACCAGGCCCCTTGCAGGGGGTTACCGTCTTAGACTTCACATGGGTATTGGCCGGTCCGTTTGCCACCAGGATACTTGGAGACATGGGGGCCTATATTATCAAAGTTGAGCGCTATAAGGATGGCACCAGCGAACGGCACCTGCCGCTGCGGATAACCCACAACGGCGTAACCCAGAGCTCCTATAACATAAACTGTAACCGGGGCAAAAAGAGCATCTGTATAAACCTGAAAAGTCCCCGGGGCATGAAGCTTGTCCATGAGCTCATTAAAAAAAGCGATGTGCTCATTGAGAACTTTGCGCCCGGCGTTATGGACCGGCTGGGCCTCGACTATGAATCAGTCAAAAAGATCAAGAAAGATATTATTTACTGCTCGGTCTCATGCTTTGGCCACTGGGGGCCGTACAGCCACAAGCCCGGCTATGATATGATTGCCCAGGGAGCAAGCGGCTGGACCGATCAGAACATAAATCCTCAGATAGCCCCGGTGTCCATCGGTGACATGACCGCCTCAGTGAATGCTGCGGTCGCAATCTGCGGCGCTCTGTACAGCAGGACAATGACCGGCGTGGGTCAGAATATTGATATTTCCATGATGGACTGCCTGTTTGCATTGCACGAAAACACCCTTCCTTGGTATCTGCTGAGCAGCGCCACCGGCAAGCCGGTTAACCCGCCAAAGATCGGGCGACACCATCCCGGATATGCGCCGTATGGTATTTATAAGGGTAAAAACGGCTATATAACGATTGCTTCTCTCACCCAGCCGCGTTGGGAGGGAATTGTCAAGACCATGGGCAAAGATTACGAGTGGCTGCTCTTAGACCCCCGCGCAGCAACGGTCTCCACACGCTGTACGGAAGAGAATGCACCTTTTATCCATAAAGTTGTGGAGGAGTGGGTGATGTCCCAGGATTCTATTGAGGAAGCGGAACGGAAGCTTGAGGAAAACGGCTGTCCCTGCCTCCGTGTCCGCTCAATCAAAGAGCTGGCAGACAGTGACCCGCAGATAAAGGCGCGGGAAATGATGGTCGAGGTTGAGCAGCCGTTTATCGGCAAGGTGAGAATGTATGGAAGCCCGCTGAAAATGTCCGAGACCCCCACCGGGGTGAGAGGGCATGCGCCGCTGCTCGGCGAGCACACCGAAGAGATTCTTGCCACGGTCCTGGGCTACAGCAAAGAGCAGGCTCAGCAGCTCTACACCCAGGAAGTGGTCTATCACGAACCGGCAGTGGATATATTAAACGAAAAAAAGGGTTAAGCATGGTAGACGCTGGAGCAGATAGTTGTAAACGCTCCACGTCATAGGCATTATGGTACGAGGTGACGCAGGTGCACAGGGGAACTGGATATAAGGATTTGGCAGGGGATGCGGAACGGGAACATGCGCAGAGGAGTGTATATGAGAATGGTTAGAGGTGCAGCATGAAAGATAAAGTTCCGGACATAAAATATCTTTTTGAGCCGCGCGCAGTTGCGGTCATAGGAGCGTCACAGGACAAAACCAAGCTGGGTTACCATGTTGTCGATAATATCGTATCAGGAGGATATAAGGGAAAGATATATCCGATAAATCCGCGCGGTGGTGACATATGTGGCCACCGTGTGTATGCACGTATTGAAGACGTTGATGATGACATTGATGTAGTCTCTATTGTAGTGCCGGCAAAGTTTGTATTTGAGGCGGTAAAAAGCTGTGCCGAGAAAGGCGTGAAGTTTGCCTCAATAATAACATCGGGCTTCGCCGAGGTGGGAAACGTTGAAGAGGAGCGCAGGATAGTAGCCTGTGCGCGGGATCACGGCATGCGCATCCAGGGGCCGAATATATTCGGCATATACTCCTGCGTGAGTTCTCTCAATGCCACGTTTTCTGCCGGCTGCCCGGAACCAGGCGGCGTTGCCATTATAACCCAGAGCGGGGCTCTGGGCCTTGGCATGATCGGTAAAACCGCCATTGAGCACCTGGGGCTGTCTGCCATTGTCTCGGTGGGCAATAAATCAGATCTTGATGAGGCGGATCTGCTTGAATACCTGATACCCCAGGAAGAGACCAAACTGATTTTCATGTATATCGAAGGAGTGCAGGATGGGGAAAAGCTCATCCGGGTGCTCTCGGCTGCGACCAAGAAAAAGCCGGTCATTGTATTAAAGTCAGGCCGCTCCGAGCGCGGTGCTATTGCAGCCGCTTCCCACACCGGTTCGCTTGCCGGCTCAGACGATGTGTTTGATGCTATTATGCGGCAGTGCGGGGTGCTGCGGGCGGAATGCGTCAAGGAAGGGTTTGACTGGTGCAAGTTCATTGCAGCCTCACCGCCGCCGCCGGGCGACAATACCGTTATCATCACCAATGGCGGCGGTATCGGGGTCATGGCTACTGACGCATCTGAAAAGTATAACGTGGCGCTCTACGATGATGCAGCAACGCTCAAGGAGGCGTTTACCGCGGTAACCCCTGACTTTGGCTCGACAAAAAACCCGGTTGATATCACCGGGCAGGCAGGGCGCGCGGAATATAACGTGGCACTGGATGCGGCGCTCAACCACCGGGACATGCACGGGGTGATGGCGCTGTATTGTGAGACAGCGGTGTTTGATGCAGAGAACCTCAGCAGCATGATTATGGAAAACTCCCGCAAGTACCGGGAGGGAGGCAAGCCGCTGGTGTTTGCCGTATTTGGCGGCAGGAAATCAGAAGACTGCATATCCCAGTGCCGGGAGCAGAACATCCCGGTGTTCAGCGATGTGTATGAAGCGGTGTCATGCATGGGCTCCCTCTACCGGTACTATAACTATAAAAATAATATTTCAGAAGGTGAAGCGACGGTTGAGCTGGATACCCGCTTAATTGAGACTATTGCCCATCAGGCACTGCAGCAGAACCGGTTTTTCCTGCTGGCAAACGAGGCGCAGGCTATAATGAAGATTGCCGGCGTTGAGGTACCCAGGAGCTCTGTTGCACGCAACCTCGACGAGGCAGTGCGGTGCTCGGAGGACATCGGTTATCCGGTGGTTATGAAAGTAGTTTCCAGGGACATTATTCATAAAAGCGACGCCGGCGGTGTTGCCCTCAACCTGGAAAATAAAAATGAAGTGATTGATGCATATCAGGCCATCATCCAGAACTGCAAGGCCTACAATCCGAACGCATTTATAGAGGGGGTTGAGATTGCAGAGATGGTTAAACCCGGGACCGAACTTATCATCGGCGCCCGCAGAGATGCCACGTTTGGCACGATTGTTATGGTCGGCCTTGGCGGCATTTATGTTGAGGTGATGAAGGATGTGACGTTCAGGTACTTCCCGCTCGACCGCAGGGAAGTCATGAACATGATAAAAGAAATCAGGTCATATCCCCTCCTCCTGGGCGTCCGCGGCGAGGAAAAGAAGGACATAGACGGTGCGGCTGATATGATTATCAAACTGGGTTCGATCATTCAGAACTGTAAAACGATTTCTGATATTGAAATCAATCCTCTGAGAGTCTATGAGGGCAAGGGAGTCAAAGCAGTAGATGTCAGAATTCTACTTTCAAAAGTTGAGAGGAGTAACCAACATGAATAAGATTATAGTAGCATCGTTACGCAAAAATGCCGGCAAAACCAACGTGATTGTTGGACTAACCAAAACGCTGAATAAAAAAATCGGCTACCTGAAGCCGTTTGGCGACAGATTGATCTATAGCAAAAAGCGTCTGTGGGATTATGACTCAGCACTGATAGCGAACGTGTTTACGCTGCATGAAAATCCTGAAGACATGAGCATCGGATTTGACCACTCGAAGCTCAGATACATGTATGATGAGAAAGTAACGCGGGAAAAGGTTTCCGAACTGGCGACCAATATGGGGCAGGGCAAAGACATCCTGTTTGTTGAAGGGGGAAGGGATCTTTCCTATGGTATCTCGGTGTATCTTGATGCCCTGTCACTGGCCCGCTACATCGGGGGCAAACTGGTAACGGTGATCAGCGGTGATGAAGATACCATCTTTGATGACATAACCTATATTAAAAAGAATGTTGATAGTGCCGGGATTGACTTTAAAGGGGTTATTATCAACAAGGTTCAGAATATAGATGATTTCACCGGGACCTATCTTCCCCAGATTCAAAAAATTGGCGTGCCGGTCCTCGGTGTCATTCCCTACCACAGCGATTTTACCCACTTTTCGGTCAACTACCTGAGCGAGCGTTTGTTCGCCAAGGTTATTACCGGAGAGGACAATTTGAACCGCATCGTAAAAAATATTTTTATCGGCGCCATGTCTGTCAATTCAGCCCTCCAGCAGCCGTTCCTTAAGAAGGAAGGCAACCTTATCATAACCGGCGGCGACCGGACTGACATGATACTGGTAGCACTTGATTTTAAAGCAGAGGCGATTATTCTGACGAATAATGTGCTGCCACCGGCACATATCATCTCAAAGGCTGCCGAGCGCAAGGTGCCGGTGCTTCTGGTACCCTATGACACATACGAAACAGCAAAGCGGATTGACAGCATCGAGCCGCTCATAACCAAGGACGACAAGCATAAGATTGAATTGCTCGGAGCCCTGATCAAAGAGCATGTCACTATTGAAGCAATAGTTTAACCGCTATGGAACTGCCTTCTCATTCTTCCCCTCCCCTGGCGGGAGGGGAATGAGGGGAGGGTGGAGAAATAAAACAAGACCTTCTAATTTCATCCTGTTTAATGGTATCACCAGTACATTTAACTCCTGCAACGGTTCGAGTATTTCGCCAAAAGATTTACCGCTACTACCGCCAGCATGGACGCACGCTTTCCTGGCGCAAAACACGAAATCCCTACCATATCCTTGTCTCAGAAGTCATGCTGCAGCAAACGCAGGTTGAGAGAGTTGCAGAAAAGTACGAGGAGTTTATCTCTGCGTTTCCTGATTTCAAAACACTTGCCAGCGCACCGCTGAGAAAGATACTGCAGGTGTGGCAGGGCATGGGGTACAACCGCAGGGCCCTGTATCTGCAAAAAATTGCGCAGGCCGTGTCAGACAATTACAATGGCAAACTTCCCCGTCAATTAGATGAGCTGATAAAACTCCCGGGTATTGGAAAAAATACCGCATCTGCCATTGCAGCCTTTGCCTTTAACAAGCCGGTTGCCTTTATTGAAACAAACATTCGCAGCGTTTTCATCCACTTCTTTTTTTGTGACCGGGATTCGGTACGTGACAATGAAATCATGCCGCTGGTAGAGAAAACCATTGATACTGAAAACCCGCGGAAGTGGTACTATGCGCTCATGGACTACGGGGTGATGCTTAAAAAGACCCATCCAAACCCAAGCAGAAAAAGTGCTCATCATCAAAAGCAGGGAAGATTTGAGGGATCAAACCGGCAGGTGCGGGGAAGGATCATTAAGGTTCTCACTGAGAATCCCAATATCTCCGAGGCAGCAATAATTAAGCGCCTTGGGATTTCTCCAGAGGGGGTAAAAAGTAATCTTGATCAGTTGCAGAAAGAGGAATTGATTAGAAAGAAGGGGAATAAATTCAATGTATAGGAATTTCCTTTTTGATAAGCAGAGGTAATAAAAGGCAAACAGGAGGGAA